>NZ_QTVL01000003.1:0-249717 GCF_003460565.1 Blautia sp. AF32-4BH
CACACTAGATGAAAATTTCAAGAACGATATGGATTCTGCTTCGAGCATTGAGCGCCGTATCTCTGCTATGAAGCAGGTATATGAAGCAGGTATCCGTACAGTCTGTTTCGTATCCCCGGTATTCCCCAGTATCACGGATTTTGAAGCAATCTTTGAGCGGGTAAAGGATCAGTGCGATCTGTTCTGGCTCGAAAATCTCAATCTTCGAGGCGGTTTCAAAAAGACAATTATGGATTATATCGCCGGAAAATATCCTGATCTTGTACCACTTTACGACGAGATCTATAACAAGCATAACCGCAGCTACTTTGAAGCACTTGAAGTAAAAGCTGAGAAAATGGCTAAGAAGTATGATTGTGCCTTTGTGGATAATGAAATGCCTTATGGCAGAGTCCCGCAGGGACATCCGGTGATCGTAGATTATTTCTATCATGAGGAAATCCGTGGGACAGAGAATACCGGAAAAAGAAATCGCTAACTTCAAGTTTGCAGGGAAGGTGGCTATCATGGAGATGAAGAGAAATGGATGAGAGGAAAGCGTATTGGTTTGAACAGCCATATATGCCGCAGATGAAAAATATTGCGGTGGCTCCTGTTATTCTGGAAGATGGAAGACTGTCCTTCTGTGTTCCAGGGGATGATGGTCCTCCGTGGTCCGGGGTGTGGAACCTGACTGGAAAGGTTGTTTTGGACGGGGATGATTATTTTGAGTTCCAGTGTGATGATGAAGTGATGCACAGACGGGGTGGAACATATAAATTTCATGCTTTGGATGTTGATACATTCAGCAGGGAAACGTGTCAGTGGATATCACAGGGAAAAGAGATTGCAGACTGCTGTAAAACAACAGAAGAACTGCATGAATGGTACCTGAAACATTGGACTTATAACAGATAGAATGATTATATTTACGAAGGCATCGGTCACCTGGTTGGCTGGTGCTTTTTTCGTGGGGAAATGGAGGTGGCGGGATGTATCCGGTATCGGATGGGTTTCTGAGAGCTGTGAAGAGCAATACAAGAAAATATTACTGGACGGGTACGATCGTTACCAGAGGCGGAATGACGTATGAGTTCGGGGCGAAGGAGATTGTGAAGGGTTCCGGGTATATTTCCAGGCAGTGCTGTGGAAGCACGGAAATTGAACTGGGGACGGTGTATGCGGCGGAGATGGGGATCACGCTTCTGAGTGACATTGACAGGTATACGCTGGAGGATGCTCAGGTGACGCTGGTGTTTCATCTGGTGCTGGCGGATGATTCGGTGGAAGATGTGCCGATGGGAGTTTTTGAGGTCAGTGAGGCGAACCGTCTGGCAAAGTGCCTGGAACTGAAAGCCTATGATTTTATGCTGCGGTTTGATAAGAGTTTCAACGGGTTTGAGACTGTGGGGACTGCTTATGATTTTATTGCTTTGTGCTGTAAGCGGTGTAAAGTGGAGTTTGCGAATAAGAGGGCGGAGATTGATGCCATGCCGAATGGCGGGGTGACGCTTTCTGTTTATACTGAAAATGATATTGAGACCTGTCGGGATGTGCTGTTTTATGTGGCACAGGTTCTGGGAGGTTTCTTTATTATTAACAGGGAGGGAAAGCTGGAACTGAGAAAGTACGGGAAGGATCCTGTGATGAAGGTGGAGCAGAGACACCGGTTTTCTTCCAGCTTTTCGGATTTTATTACCAGATACACGGCAGTGAGTTCCACCAACAAGCAGACGCAGATTGCAGAGTATTATGCTCTGGATCCGGATAATGGGCTGACCATGAACCTGGGTGTGAACCCGCTTCTGCAGTTTGGGTTAAAGGAGACCAGGGAGATGTTGTGCAGCATTCGGATGAATGGTGTGATACCTGTGTGTCTGCTGCAGGGATCAGGGCAGGATGCAGTGAGTTGATCGGCAGGGAGTGCGGCGTGGAGGAATACGTGAAGATCTTCAGGGAGGTGGGGATCTGGATCGAAGACGGAACCATCACGCCGGAGCCGGGTTATGTGATTGTGTATAACTGGGACAAGGCCACACAGCCGAATGACGGGTACAGTGACCATATCGGTTTTGTGGAGGAGGTTTCCGGTGGGAATGATTACTGCTATTGAAGGTAACCGGGGTGAAAAGGTTGACAGAAGGGTGATCCCCCTGGGATGGGGATATATCCGCGGATATGCGGCTCCGCAGTATGAGAAGGCTGTGAAAGGAACCGGCGGGAATCCTGGTACAGGAAAGAAAAGTGTGGAAGCTGTGGCGAAGGAAGTGATTGCCGGAAAGTGGGGGAACGGCGAGGACAGAAAGAAGAGACTGCAGGCTGCAGGGTATGATTATCCGGCAGTGCAGGCGAAGGTGAATGAGCTGGTGAAAAGTAGCAACAAAAAGAGTGTGGAAACTGTAGCAAAGGAAGTCATTGCCGGAAAGTGGGGAACGGCGGGGACAGAAAGAAGAGACTGCAGGCTGCGGGATATGATTATGGGGCAGTGCAGAGAAAAGTGAATGAGTTGATGAGATAGTAGGAAGCCTGCTGTTGTCTGTGGAGAAATCTGCGGATGATGGCAGGCTTATTTTTTTGTTTGAGGTTTCAAACTTTTATGTGACAAACATAACTGTCTGTGCTATTATAAAAACGATATAAGCGAAAATGACTTTTGCGGAAACGAAAGTATCTTTATATTTTTTTATCCGTATACTTCCTATAATGGGAATGAATACTTGCAAAGTTGATTACTAATATTTTTTCATTATTACAGGTACAATAAGAACATGTAATAGCGGAAATGAGGTATAGTTACTTGCAGATAGAGAAGTATATTGCGGATAAAATAACATTTTTGTGTGAAAAGCGTGATATCAGTAAATATAGATTATCGCAGCTGTCGGGAATTTCCCAGTCATCACTGGGAAGAATCATGGCGCAGGAAAACCTGCCGTCGCTGATTACACTTGAAAAAATATGTGCAGCTTTGGGCGTGACATTATCACAGTTTTTTCAGGAAGGTAATTCAGAGAATCTGACAGAAAAACAGAAAGAAGTTTTAAGGATATGGAACAATCTGAGTACAAATGAGCAGGAAACAGTAATGTCAATGCTGCGTGGACTTCGGAAGTAGGAGAACAGTTCGAGTATATGTATCGGCTGTTCTTCTTTTGTTTTTAGGCGTTAAAACGGTAATGTTTTTCTTGTACATAGTCGAGCATTAGAGTATAATAAAACCAGTTTTTTTTCATATGTTTAAAAGCTATAATAAGAAAAACGGCAAAACAGATGAAAGTCTGCGACGCAAAGCTATAGGGCCTGTAAAATGGTAGCCAGTTGCCACGTTAAAGATGCATTGTCTGCAATGACAATGCTTTTTTCATTTTTGGAGATTAAAAAGAAACTAAAACAGGCAATAATTGGTGGATGCTAAAATATAAAAATGAAGTAGATAAAAACGCAGGTGTAAAGGAAATCGGTTATGTGGAAGAAAATTAAGTCAGCACAGGAACAAAAAAATACATTTAGGATAAAAAAAGAGTTATGGATTCCGGTATTTGTATTGATGATCGGTTTGGTTGTTCTGGTGAATATAGACATTCGTGCGGATAGCAGTCAAAGGGATTTGATAAGGTCAAGAGCTGAATTAAACGCAGTAACGTATGCAGATCATATGAAGGCTGATATCGTGAGGGGAATTGATATTACAAATACTTTTGAACAGATTGTTATTAGTGAAAACGGAAAAATTTCCATGTTCTCGAAAGTTGCAGAGAATATGATGGCAGATTATATCCAGAGTATTCAGATCGCACCAGACGGCGTAGTGACTGAGATTTATCCGGAAGACGGAAATGAGGCTGGAAAGATAGATCTTATTTATGATAAAGAACGAGGAAAGATATCTTGTTATGCCAGAGACAATGATGTGATAACCATGCAGGGACCATTTTCTTTGAAACAGGGTGGAACGGGATTGCTGTAAGAAATCCGGTGTATGTGGAGCAGAAAAATGGCGAAAGGACATTTTGGGGATTTACAATTGTAATTATTCGTGTACCGGATATATTCGCTGATTCTATAAAGTCACTTACCGATTTTAGCTATGAATATAAGTTGTCTAAAAGTATTGCACCGTGGGATGAAACATACGAAGAAGTGTATGGCTCAGTTGTGGAAATGATTGATCCTGTCACATATACTTTCGAATTAGGTGACAGTCAATGGATTCTGGAAGTGATGCCTGAAAACGGATGGAATAGCAATGAAAAGTTATATAGACTATGGGGCTGCGGTTTACTGATTGTTTTGCTTTTAACTGGATTTGTTTTTATGATTATGTTACTGCACAGGACACAGGAATCGGAAAACACAGTAGTGGAATTAAATAAAAAACTGCAGAAAGCATTGGAGCAGGCGAAAACAGCCAGTGTTGAAAAATCTAATTTTCTGTTTAATATGTCACATGATATACGTACTCCTATGAATGCAGTTATTGGTATGACGTCATTAATAAGACATGATGCAGGAAATAAAGATAAAGTAATAGAGTATGCAGATAAAATAGATATTTCATCCCAGCATCTGTTAGGGATTATTAATGATATTCTGGATATGAGCAAAATTGAGGCAGGAAAAACAGTTTTTAAATACGATGATTTCTCTATTCTGAATTTTATACAGGAAATCAATAATCTATTTCATTCACAGATAGATGAAAAGAAACAGATTCTTACAACAAAGAAAAATATCCGACATGAGTGGGTGAACGGGGATCAGCTTCGCCTGATGCAGATTTTCAGCAACCTGCTTTCTAATGCAGTGAAGTACACGCAGGAAGGTGGAGAAATTCAGTTTCTGGTAGAAGAATGTGAAACAAATTCATCCGTCCATGCAAAGTACCGTTTCTTAGTCAGGGATAATGGAATAGGAATGTCAGCAGATTTCAAAGATAAAATCTTTGATGCTTTTACCCGTGCCGAAAGTTCTGTGACGAATAAGATCCAGGGAACCGGTCTTGGAATGGCTATTACCAGAAATCTGGTTGAAGCAATGGGAGGTACCATTGATTTGGAGAGTGAACTGGGACAGGGAAGTTGTTTTGAGGTTTTCATAGAGCTGAGAATTGCAGAGGATAGAACAGTTGCTCTGGCGGCACAAGAAAAAACAGATGAGCAGGATGGTAATATTCTGCAGGGAATGAGGTTCCTGTGTGCAGAGGATAATGAGCTGAATGCTGAGATCCTGACGGAACTGTTAAAGACTGAAGGTGCAGAATGTACCATCTGTGAAAATGGTGAAGAGGTTTTGAAAGCATTTGAACAGTCTGCTCCGGGGGATTATGACATGATCCTGATGGATGTGCAGATGCCTGTTATGAATGGTTATGAGGCAACAAAGGCAATCCGCAGAAGCTCCCATGAACTGGCAAAGAAGATTCCGATCATTGCCATGACCGCCAATGCATTCTCAGAGGATATCCAGCATTCTCTGGCAGCCGGTATGAATGCTCATGTTTCAAAACCAGTTGAGATGAAGGTACTGGAAAAGACAATCAGAAGTATAAAATCCGGCGGGGAGGCACCGAAGTGCAGGTTATTGAAGAGTGATAAATGGATTTGATGCGGCAGTGCAATTTTATGAAATCAGGAGGTTGACAGGAAGATGTATAGAGAAATATATTTGCCAGACAGGCAGACAGGAGATTTAATATGATTTCGAGAGCAAAGAAATATGTGGCAGTGTTACTGGTTTTTGTATGCGTGTGTATGATATTTTCTCCCCAGACTGCATATGCAGCCGAGGACAGTTCGCAGCATGAAACTGTCAAAGTCGGTTTCTTTGCCATGGATGGTTATCACATGATGGATGAAGAGGGGAACCGTAGCGGTTATGGCTATGATTTCCTTCGGTTGATGGCTCGTTATTGGGATGTAGATTACGAATATGTCGGATACGATCAGAGCTGGGATGATATGCAGCAGATGCTTGAAGATGGCGAGATTGACATGGTAACATCTGCCCGCAAAACACCGGACAGAGAAGAAAAGTTTGATTTTTCACGTCCGATCGGAACCAATTATGGGATGCTGACCGTCCGCAGTGACAACAGCACGATTGTGGACGGCGATTACAGCACTTACAACGGTATGCGTGTGGCGCTTTTGAACGGAAACACCCGGAATGAAGAGTTTGCGGATTTTGCAGACAACAAAGGATTTACATATGTTCCATCTTATTTTGATACGACCGCAGAGATGGAGGAAGCCCTTCAGAGCGAAAAAGTTGATGCGATTGTTACCAGTTCTCTGAGAAAAACAAACAATGAGCGAATCGTGGATAAATTTGGCAGCAGCGATTTCTATGTCATGGTTAAAAAGGGCAATACAGAATTGCTGAATGAGATCAATTATGCGATCGATCAGATGAATGCGGTTGAGGGTGACTGGAAAACGACGCTTTACAATAAAAATTATGAAAGCATAGAAACTAAGAATCTGGAATATACGGAGCAAGAAAAAAGTATTATTGCACAATATTCCAAGGACAACCCAATTCGTGTTCTGTGTGATCCGACCCGTTATCCATATTCTTATAATGAAAATGGTGAGATGAAGGGTATTCTCCCGGATTACTTCCGGAAAATTGCAGACTATGCCGGGATTTCCTATGAGTTTCTTACACCTGCCACCAGAGATGAGTATATTGCTTATCAGAAAAATAAGGAAACCACAGATATGAGCATCGATGCGCGTCTGGATACAGATAACTATGCTGAGACGAAAGAATGGGGAATTACCGCACCTTATATTACGATGCAGCTGGCTAAGGTGACACGGCGGGATTTTGACGGAGAAATAAAAGTTGTTGCTACGGTTGACCAGACAGCGTCAACTTCAATTGCAGATGCAATGGCACCCGGCGCAGAAAAGCTGATGTGCAGTACCCGGCAGGAAATGATGGAAGCTGTCCGTAAGGGTAAAGCCGATGCTGCCTTCGTCTACTATTACATGGCACAGGCGTTTGTGAATAGTGACACTACGGGCACCATGGCATATACGCTGCTGGAACAGCCTACATTCACCTACCGCATGGTAGTTTCGTCAACAGAGAACCATGCGCTGGCTGGTATTCTGACGAAAGCAATGTATGCCATGCCCCAAAATCTTGTCGAAGATCTAGCAGCACGGTATACCACATACAAAGCAGCAGAGCTGACATTTGTTGACTGGATCCGTCTGCATCCTGTTGCTACTGTTTGGGTTCTTCTTATTTTCGGATGGCTGCTGACTACTATGGCTGTGATAGCAATGCGTCTCAGTGCAAGAAAAAAAGCTCAGAAGGCAGCCCAGGAGAAGGCTGAGGAAATGGCGGAACTGGCAGAGCATGCGCAGGCTGCAAACAAGGCAAAAACAGCATTTCTGTCACATATGTCCCATGATATGAGAACACCGATGAATGCAATCATGGGATTCACCGGTATTGCAATGAAAAATAATCCGTCAGACGAAGTGAAAAATTGTCTGGAAAAGATTGATGAAAGTTCAGAGCATTTACTGTCGCTGATCAATGATGTATTAGATCTGACTCGCGTGGAAAGTGGAAAAGTGAAATACAATCCGGTACCGGCAGATTTGAAAAGTATCACAGATTCTGCACTGGATATTACAAAAGGCTTTCTTACGAACAGGGATATCAGCTTTAAGATCCAGCGTGAAGAAGCAAAGATCCCAAATGTACTTGTGGATCCTGTACGTCTGCGAGATGTGCTGGTTAATATTCTGAGCAATGCCGTGAAGTTCACTCCGGATGGAGGGACGATTACATTTGAAGCCTGGTGTCAGGAAAAGGGCGGGGATGGATATATAAATATGCATTACCGCATTTCGGATACTGGTATTGGCATGAGTGAGGAATTTACAAAAGAAGTTTTTGAGGAATTTGCACAGGAAGATTCCGATGTGAGAACGCAGTACCATGGAGCTGGACTGGGGATGGCTAGCGTAAAGAAGTATGTAGATATGATGGGTGGAACCATTTCCGTGCGGAGTAAAAAGCATGAGGGAACTACTTTTACTGTGGATATTCCTCTGGAAATTACAGATAAGGAATGTAATAAGTCAGACACAGGTTTTTCTGAAAAGGTAAATCTTACAGGTGTGAATGTTCTTATTGCAGAGGATAATGAACTGAATGCAGAGATTGCTGCCGTGCAGTTGGAAGAGTTCGGGATGAATGTAGAAAGAGCTGTGGATGGAAAGAATGCTGTTGAGATTTTCAGAAATCATCCGAAAGGCACATTTGATGTAATCCTGATGGATATCATGATGCCTGAAATGAATGGTTATGAAGCGGCAAAAGCAATCAGGGCGATGAATGACAGACCGGATGGAAAAAACATTCCTATTATAGCAATGACAGCCAATTCATTTGCAGAAGATGTTCAGGCATCACTGGATGCAGGAATGAACGCACATTTGTCAAAGCCGATTGTGATTGAGGAAGTTATAAAAACGATTTTAAGGTATGTTCATAATGATTAGCAGAGGTTCATGAATTAGTGGAATACAATTGACAGGAGGGCTAAAAGATGACAATGCAGGAGTGCTATAAAGCTATCGGAGGAAATTATGAGGCTGTTTTGGGACGCCTTCACAGCGAAGCACTGATTCAGAGATTTACATTAAAGTTCCTTGAAGACCAGAGTTATCTACAGTTAAAACAGGCATTGGAAAATAAAAATTATGAAGATGCTTTCCGCAGTGCGCACACATTGAAAGGGGTGTGACAGAATCTTTCCTTTGACCGTCTGTTAGTAAATTGACACAAGTTGGCTGTAGAGTATAATTATAGTAAAAGTACAGCAGAAGCTGTCGCAAAGATATTTATAAAAATGTTGTGGGGGTATTGAACATTAATGAATGTAAAATTAAAATCTGGAAGCAAGCAAGCAAGCAAGCAAGCAAGCAAGCAAGCAAGCAAGCAAGCAAGCAAGCAAGCAAGCAAGCAACTGTAGCCCGGAGGGTGGGAGAAAGATGAAGAAGTGCAAATTAGTACAGAATATAAGAAATTTCAAATCTTGTTATTTTATATTTTGCACAATGATATGTTTAGTTGTTTTTCCTGTTTCCACATCTGCCCAAGAAAGATCCAGAGCGGATCTTTATCACAGGAAATACAGGAATTGATGCTTTGCACTATACGGTGCGAAGTGATTTTTATCATCCGGAAACAGAATGGGCAAAAGGCAGCAGACTGATTGCTGTAACAGCACACAGAAGGGAGAATCTGGGAGAGCCCATGCGTGATATGTTCCGGGCTATACGCAGGATCGTGGAAGAATTTACAGATGTGAAGGTTATTTATCCTGTACATTTGAATCCGCAGGTCAGGAAGATCGCAGATGAGGAATTTGGTGGATGCGAGAGAATACACCTGATCGAACCAATGGATGTGGTGGAATTCCATAACCTGATGAAAGCCAGTTATCTGATCATGACAGACAGCGGCGGAATTCAGGAAGAAGCTCCTGCACTGGGAAAACCGGTACTGGTCATGCGGGATACAACAGAGCGTCCGGAAGGTGTGGAAGCAGGAACCTTAAAGCTTGTAGGCACGAAGATGGAGGATATTTACAGAGAATGCAGGCGGCTTCTTACAGAGCCGGAGACATACAGAAAAATGAGTGAGGCTAGAAACCCTTATGGTGATGGGACTGCAAGTATCAAAATCAGAAAAATCCTGGAGGATATAGATGCATAAGCATAAACAGAGCCAATGCAAAAGAAAAGTGAAACATCGAAAGAACTTGATGGGACTTATTATATTTTGCATAACTGTGTGCATTGTGTTTATGTTTGCTTATTATCAGAACCTGAGAAAAGAAATATCTGTCCGGCAGGAATGGCTGGAAACCGTCCTGACCAGAGAAAAAAAGTGGATCCTTGAGAATCAGGGCCCTGAAGGCGAAATATATATGAATGGAAGTAAAGCCGGAGATGTTAATCCATACTTTGCATGTATGGCTGCACTGGGGCTTCTGGCAGAAACAAAGAATTGCCCCATGACTGAAACAGAGCAAAAAGCTGTTGGCAGGTATCTGGACTGGCATACTGGGGTTTTGCTGGAAACAGATGGAAAAATGGGAATCTACAGGAAAGAGGGTGGGGAACTTATTTATAAAGAAAAGGCTGATTCCGAAGACGGATATCTTGGTATGTACCTTTTTCTTATGGGAAAATATCTGGAAAAGACAGAAAGTACAGACCTGCCGGAATCCTGGAAAAATGGAATCAGCCTTGCATTAAAAAAGATTCAAAGCCTGATGCAGGATGGAATTACACAGGTTTCAGAAGAAAACACAACAGTTTATCTGATGGATAATCTGGAAGTGTGGAAAGGCCTGTACGAATTGGAACTTGCAGGACTGGAAGATACGCAGGCGATCAGTGAAATTCGTAAAAAGATACAGAAACAGATAGAAAAGATATTCTGGGATGATGCGAATCAAAGATGGAGAATTATCGGAAACAGTGATCGGTATCATCAGACAGAATTTTATCCGGATGGTGTTGCTCAGATTTATCCGCTGATTTATGAATTTCCGGTAAAAGAGAAGAAAAAGCAAAAGGTATTATATGATCAGTTTACGGAAAGGTTTCAGTGGCAGAAACTGAATAAAAAAAGAACTGGCTTTTTGTGGGCAATGACAGGAATGGCTGCTGCGCAGATGAGGGATATCAATAACCTTGTGGAATTAGTAGGAAATTATGAAACAGAATATTGTAAGGAACGAAAATATCCGCTATATACAGGCGAAGCAGGATGGATATGCATGGAATGCGAGAAATTGTATGGATTATATGAAAGAAAAATAAAAACAGCATATTTGCAATATGCAGTTTGCGGATGTTGATGAAGCCCAAAGAACCCGAATCTGATTGCAATCAAGTAAAACGCCGGTTGTGTGAATTTCTGAAAAAACGTGAGGAAGAATTAAGCTCCACGCATGAAAACCTCCAGTTTATTGCCGTGAACCAGGAAGGATACTATTATTCCGATGAGGGTCTGCAGGGCGTGTGGTACGGATCTAAAGATCTGCAGGATGCGGATATCAAAAGCTTTCTGACATTGGACTGGATCACCAATGAAAACCAGATGGTATTTGCCAGAAAACTGCAGAGCCAGCTGGTGTTCGACGGCAGTATCATCACACACTTTATTCTGATCCGTTCGATGGAGGAGATGGCACCGTATTTCAGAAGCAGTGCATTCAGCAACCAGAGCACGACGTATGTGGTGGACAGCAACGGAACGAAGATGTTCGAGGATACCGCTGTCGAGGAGCTGAGGATTCTGGCAGTAATTCTGCTCCTGATCCTGGCATCGGTTCTCTTTGTGACGAAATTCCGGAACAGCAGCCACCCGCTGGCAAAGAAAATCCCGATTCTTGCGATGACAGCCAATGCATTTTCAGAAGATGTGCAGAATGCCTTCAATGCGGGCATGAACGCACACATAGTAAAACCGGTGGATATGAAGGTACTGATAAAAACAGTGCGGAATCTTCAGACGGGCGCCGGAGCGGCAGGAACTTTAAATTGAAAAAATCCGGCAGAGTGTTTATAATGGATGGGAAAAACAAAACAGAAAGGCAATGCCGTTATGCGTAAAATTACAGAATTAAAAGAAAAACAGGAGATTGCGCTTGGAATATTACTGTATCTGGATGAAGTCTGCCGGAAACATCACCTGATCTATTTTGCAGCAGATGGAACACTGCTCGGGCTGATCCGGCATCAGGGGTTCATTCCGTGGGATGATGATGTGGATGTCTGGATGCCGAGAGCGGATTATGAAAAACTGGAACAGATTGTAAACAGCGAAACGGATAAACCGTACCGCGTCATGAATTTTCATAATACAAAGGGTTTCACACTGGCATACGGAAAGCTGGTACACACCGGAACGAGTCTTGTGGAGCACGTGGCAGGAGCTGTGGATACCGGTCTTTTCGTCGACATTTTCCCGTTTGACGGACTGCCGGAAAAAGATACACCGGAGTACGACCGTCACTGGAAAAAGCTGCTGTTTCTGGAAAGCCAGCGGATGAATGCATTCCGCACCTACCGCCAGACCTTAAAAGGAAACAAAGGAAGCTTCGCAAAATGGTGCAAATGGGCGATCCGGAAATGCTATGGAAAAGAGCGGATTCTGCGCGAGATGGAAAAAGAGTGCAGAAAGTACCGCGCGGAGGACTCAAAGTGGGTGGCCTGCCAGTGCGGCGGTTACCGCAAGTCGGACGCGATTCCAAAAACAGCGATCGAAGAGATCGTGCGCCTTCCGTTTGAAGGCCATCTGATCAATGCCCCGGCGGGATACGAGACGTATCTTCACACCCTGTACGGCGATTACCATCAGCTTCCACCGGAGGATCAGCGTCATCCTGCGCATGTGGGAGATGCCTACTGGCGTTAGAACAGAGAAAAAAGCAGATGAGAGGTAAGCAATGAGTAAAATACTGGTGCTGGGACGTACCATGGACATGGGCGGAACGGAAGTTGCCATGGCAGCGCTGCTGCAGAAACTGGTGGAGAAAAAAGAAGATGTAACGCTTCTTCTGGTCGAAAAAAGAGGCGTTCTGCTGGAGCGGATTCCGAAGGAAGTGGAAGTGCGCCAGATGATCTGGAACAAAAAGCCGCATCCGGCTTTGGAACGGA
Organism: Blautia sp. AF32-4BH; assembly: GCF_003460565.1. Lineage (NCBI taxonomy): Bacteria > Bacillati > Bacillota > Clostridia > Lachnospirales > Lachnospiraceae > Blautia > Blautia sp. AF32-4BH. The sequence continues at coordinate 12,681 of NZ_QTVL01000003.1, forward strand.
TTGTGGGAAAACGGGAGACACCGGCAGAACGGTCTTTCTATGCCAGAGGAATGGGCGTATTTCTGATGCGCGTCGTGTATGGAAAGAAACGGTATGGAAAACTGTATGAACGGATTCTGGAGTGTGTGGAGCCGGAAACAAAACAATACGATCTTGTTTTCGACTTTTTCGGATTCGGTGCGTTCACAACCGCATTCGGAGCCAGAAAGACGAATGCGCGGAAAAAAGCGGTCTGGTTCCACGGAGAAAATCTCTGGTGGCTGTTCCGGACCAGGGACTTTATTCCGGAGTATGATAAAATTTACTGCGTTTCCGAGCCTGTCCGGAAACAGGTCATTGCCCGTTTTCCGGAACTCGCGGACCGGACAGAGGTTCTGCTGAATTTCATTGACATCAAACAGGTGCAGAGACGGAGTGAGGAGCCGCTTAGCGATCCGCAGTACACAGGAGAGCTGAAATTTCTGACGGTGGGAAGAGCTTCGGAAGAAAAAGGATATGATATTGCGGTGCAGATTACGGCGGAGCTGAAAAAACGGGGACTTCGCTTCAAATGGTTCATCATCGGTGATGGAAGAGATCTGAACAAGCTGCGGACCATGGCAAAGGAATATCAGGTGGAGCAGGAAATTATTTTTCTCGGAATGCGCGAAAATCCTGCGCCGTACGTAAAATCCTGCGACCTGTATCTCCAGCCGTCCCGTCACGAAGGCTATCCGATTACGATTGTAGAGGCGAGAAGCCTGCAGAAGGTCATCATCGCTTCCGATATTCCGTCCATGCGCGAGCAGATCCGGGATGGGGAAAACGGATATCTCTGTCCGCTGGATGTGATGCAGTTTGCCGATAAAATCCAGAAAGTGCTGGCAGATCAGGAAGGACGCGATGCGGTCAGAAAGAAGCTGCGGGAGGAACCCATTGATTTTTCAGCGGGATATGCGCAGATAGAAGCGTTTGCAAAAAAATAAAAGAGAAACAGCAAGAAAAAACGCCAGAACCGGCGATAAGATATTTCCGGTTCCGGCGTTTCTTTAGTCCTGGCGTCCCTGCTTGCTCTGCTGCTTGTTTTCATACATATATTTATCTGCTTTGTCAAACAGCGTGCGGAGCGTACATTCGTTGTAATCGGTGGAAAGTGCCCAGCCGTGGGAATAGCTGATGCGGAACTGGGTTCCGTAGCTGTTGAACTGTTCGACTTCGTTCTGAAGCTCTGTGAGGATTTCTGTGATGCTTTCGCGGGTTGCATCATAGATGACCGCCATAATTCATTGCCGCCGTATCTTCCTACAAAATGCTTCGCGGGAATCGAGTTTCGCAGCAGCCGGGCAAAGTTCAGAATCAGCTGGTCGCCGATGGAGTGGCCGAGGCTGTCGTTGACGCGTTTCAGGTTGTTCATGTCAAAGACGATACAGGCGGTAGGAGTTTTGATGAATTCCACATTGTGGAACAGCTCTTCGCACTTGCTCTTGTTCGGCAGTCCCGTGTGAAGGTCGATGTAGGCTTTCTGTTCCAGCTGGCGGTTGGCACGGGAAACTTTGACTGCGGCAACCGTTTCATCTGCCATCTGGAAATACGTCTCGCTCATGTCTACCAGATCCGCCGTTCCGTTTTCTCCGGATCTGACCTTCTGAATTTCATTTTTCAGTTTATCCCAGCAGGCAATCTGGACATCCAGTTTTTTCTGATAATCCTTGTCGGAAAGACTCACGAGATCGTAGTGGCCGTCCTCGTATTTCAGTCCGCTTAAGATATCGTCCAGGTAAGGTCTATCTCAAATCCGGAAAGATCCCAGACTTCAATACTCTTTTTTCCCTTCCTGAAGCTCCTTTTTCTCCCCTCGTCCCGCTGAAACATGCTTTCCGCATCCTGAAACAGAAGCCTTCTTTCATCTTTCAGACGGATTACCGTTTCTAAACCGCATTCTTTCAAAGTATTGATAAACGGGGCATTCAGGTACAGTGCATCCGCCACAATCACATCTGCGAAATGACCATGCCTTTTCTTTAAACGCCGGATGAGCCTTTTCGCTCCTGTCAGTCCCCCTTCATCTTTTTCTGAACCATCTCTGGGTTTCAGCATTTCCTGCCCAAAGATCACATGCGGCGATTTTCCTACCGTCATACATACCACACTTCGATGAAAGTATTTTGTCTTCCCCGTCCCGTTCTTCCGGCTCAGGCAGTCTGGACAGGACTTTTTTGTACTGCTGAATAATTCCATCCCATCAATACCTGCCGCAACATATCCGCCTATGGTTCCCTCCCGAAATACGCGGTTGCGTTTCAGAACATCAATCGTCTGCGCGTGAATTTCCTCGATTTCTTTTGGATCAATCCGGGAAAGAAGATCCCTGACTGCATCAACTTTTGGGATTTTTCCACGGATACAGTTTTTCAGTCGTTTCTCCATGCTTTCCGGCGCTGAAAAAATGGTGTGAAAACTTTCATACTGAAGCATCAGGAAAATCAGCACTGGCATAACGATATTAAACAACGGGATGGATTTTCTTTTTCTTTCATCGGATAAACCCTTGATTTTTTGTGGAATTTTGTATACACTTTTCATATAAGTTAGCAGTTTCTTCAATGCTAATTTTTCATTAAGGACACCTTCTTTCGTATGTTTGTGGGGTAACATAATTATACAATAAAAGGTGTCCTTTTTGAGTGTTTATCCGGACTGCGGCACAGATGGCCCGGGCATTTGGTGCTAATTTTACAGCACTGTATGTGCAGACCGCGGAACCGGCAGAGAAAACGCCGGAGGATTAGGCAAGGCTGCAGAAGCATATCCACCTGGCAGAACAGAGCGGGGCGGAGATTGTAACGACGCACAGCGAGGACATTGCCCTGCAGATTGCAGAATATGCGAGAATTTCCGAAGTAACGCGGATTGTCATTGGAAAAAGCATGATGGATCAGGGATTTTTTCGAAAGAGAAGGGGATGGACCGAACGGCTGACCGATCTGGTGCCGGATTTGGAAATCCATATCATTCCGGATTCCAATATCATTACCATATATCTGGTCGGCGTTATGATGACGTCAATTCTGACCAGCGGTTATACCTGCAGCGTAATCAGTTCTGTGATCAGTGTAGTGCTGTTTAACTACTTCCTGACAGAACCTTCTTTTCAATACCAGCCAGCTTCTGCAGAAGGCAGAGGATGCGTCGGAGATTTTTGATATTACAGCGACAAAGCTTGTAAAACTGCTGGGAAGGGATCTGACGGCCGCACCGGCAGGGGCACAGGAGAGCAGAATTGTCCGCGGAACACTTTACAGCGCGCAGACAGGAGGAAAGACGGAAAAAATCTTTGACCCAAGGGAACAGGAAATCATTCAGTGGGTTCTCGACAGCCAGAAAAGAGGAGAAAAATGTCTGGATCGCGGTGGAGGACAACGGCCCCGGGATTCCAAAAGAGTCCAGAGAGCATGTGTTTGAGATGTTCTATTCCGGGAAAAATAAAGTAAGCGACAGCCGCAGAAGCCTTGGCCTTGGACTGGCACTCTGCCGTTCGATTGTAAATGCGCACGGCGGGGAGATAGCACTTTATGACTGCGATCCACAGGGCTGCTGCTTTCGGTTTACCCTGCCGCTCAGTGAGGTGAATTTGAATGAATAAGACATTAATTCTGGTTGTGGAAGATGATACGCCGGTTCACAACCTGATTACTACGACGTTAAAAACACACGATTATAAGTATATTTCTGCAAAGAACGGTGCGGGTGCCATTATGGAGGCATCCACACATAATCCCGACATTGTTCTGCTCGACCTTGGCCTGCCGGATATTGATGGCGTAGAGGTGATTGAAAAGATTCGAAGCTGGTCGAATATGCCGATTATCGTAATCAGTGCAAGAAGTGAGGACAGCGATAAAATCGAGGCATTGGACGCAGGAGCGGATGATTATCTGACGAAACCGTTTTCTGTGGAGGAACTGCTGGCCCGCCTTCGAGTCACACAGCGCCGTCTGTCCCAGATGCAGGCAGAAAATGGAGTCCAGTCGGCTGTCTTTGAAAATGGCGCACTGCGGATCGAGTACGCAGCGGGGTGCGCATATCTTGACGGAGAGGAACTTCATCTGACACCAATCGAATACAAGCTGCTCTGCCTGCTGTCGCAGAATGCAGGGAAGGTGCTGACGCATACGTTTATCACACAGAAAATCTGGGGAAGCAGCTGGGAGAATGATATCGCTTCCCTCCGTGTTTTCATGGCGACGCTTCGGAAAAAGCTGGAAAAGAACGGAGAGCAGACGCAGTATATCCAGACGCATATCGGGGTTGGCTACCGGATGCTGAAGGTAGAGTAAAAGAAGAAAAAATTTGACTTTACAGGCCTAAAATGATAGCATAAAGGACAGAGAACGCAGTTTTGGGAGGACGAAAAAACGGATGATGAAAAACCTCGAAGTACTGGAGGAAATAAAAAAACAGGGAAAAAACCTGATTGGGACAAAACGGGATGAATTTGTAAAGCAGAATCTTTTATCGGATGAGTTTATTGAGATGATGCAGAAGAACAAAAAGCCGTTCGATCTTCTGATGTCGTATTATCAGTGCGCCATTATGGAAATCGAGACAAAGTTCCGGGTGCTGAATCAGGAATACTCGCTTTCCTATGACCAGAACCCGATCGAAGGAATCAAAACAAGGGTCAAATCGTATGAGAGCATTATGCGGAAAATCCGCGTGAAAGACATCCCGGTCACACTGGAATCTATTGAGGAAAATATCCGCGATATCGCCGGTGTGCGCGTGATCTGTTCTTTTCCAAGCGATATTTATAAGCTGGCAGACAGTTTTCTGAAACAGGATGACATTACGCTGATTGAGCGGAAGGACTATATTCAGCATCCGAAGGAGAGCGGCTACCGCAGTCTTCATCTGATCGTTCAGGTGCCGATCTTTTTACAGGATACAAAGAAACTGGTTTACGTGGAAGTACAGTTCCGTACGATCGCGATGGATTTCTGGGCGAGTCTGGAGCACAAGATGCGCTACAAGAAAAATATTCCCGAAAATCATGTCAAATATCTGCAGGATGAACTCTACGACTGCGCAAGACAGAGCGCGGAGCTGGATAACCGTATGCAGAATATCCGGAATCTGATTGCAGAGGAAGCAGAAGAGGAAGAGCTCGATACGCTTGCAATGCTGCCGATGAAATAGAGAACGGATTTGGGAGTTGGAGAAAAAGAGCATAAAAATACGCCGCAGGTCTAGTGATCAGATCTGCGGCGTATTTTTGCTCATGCTTCTTTCGAATAATGAATATGCTGCAATTTCCATTTCTCGTCTTCTTTGACGGCGACCTGTGTCTCGAGTCCGCGGATGCCGTACGAAGTGCCATCCTCACGGCGGATGCATTCGGTGTGGTAAGAGAAAAGGATGAGAGCTGTGTTTTCGTTGATCAGACGCGGTTCAATTTTATCTGTGCGGAACAGGATGGAAAAATCAAGCGAAGGTTCATAAGCGGCTTGCGCGGCTCGATTCGGTTAAAAAATCAGCTCCTGTTCCCGAAAGAGCGAATCAACGGCCTCTTCATACTCGGCAAGGCGATTTGCTTTTTTGATCTTTTTCAGATACTTCTGGGGATTCGTAAACGATGTTCCGAGGTAAATCCACAGTGCCTTTAATTTAAACAGCACATTTTTATCCCCGGAAATAACGCGCGCATAGCCGGCACAGAGATCTTCGCAGAATGCGCGCAGCAGCTCCTTATCTGCCGGAGCTAAATTTTCACTGCTGGCAGGATCTGTACTGCGCAGCATCCCGATCAACCAGGGGTTCTGCAGCACCCCGCGGCCGAGCATGACCTTTTCCGTCAAGGGAAAATCATGGCAGAGCTTCTGAAAATCAGCGGTTGAGAAAAGATCCCCATTGTAGCACAGCGAGTGGCGGCTCGTCTCATATGCTGTCCGATAACACTCCATGCGCGGCGTATATTTGTAGAAATCTTTCTGAATCCGCGGATGAATAATCAGCTCTTCCAGCGGATATTTGTCATAAATCGCAAGCAGCGTCTCCCACTCATCGGTGTCGGTTGTGCCAAGTCTTGTCTTGATGGAAATCCGGCAGTCGCAGGACGAAAAGATTTCATCGAGAAATGCATCGAGTGTATGCGGCCACGCAAGCAGTCCGGAGCCGCGCCGCTTGGCGACAACCGTGCCGGACGGACAGCCAAGGTTCAGATTGACGGTATCGTAGCCGTACTCCTTCAGTTCTTTTGTCAGAGAAAGAAAGTCCTCCGCCTGGTTTGTGAGAATCTGCGGGATCACCGTCATCCCTTCGTTATGCTCCGGGAGAATGTCATTGCGCTCGCGGGAGCTCATCTTTTTATTTGTAATAAATGGCGTGAAATAACGGTCAGCCGCCGGAAAATATTTGTGGTAGGCGCTCCGGTACACATATCCGGTCAGCCCTTCCATCGGGGCGAGATAAAATTGCATGATGATAAAATCCTTTCAAAAAAATCGGTTTTCCAATACGAAAAGTGTATCATAAAACTACCGGAAGGGACAGAAAAAAATGAAAGTAAAATAATATCTACTAAACAAGTAAGAGGTTAAAAGAAGAAGCCGGTGCGACGTCTGTTTTACAATGTGTGATGAGATGTAGAAAAAATCCGATACAGAATCTTTTTTTGAGGGGTCCTCAAAGATTTCTGTACCGGATTTTTCTAATTCTGCATATGAATCTGCTCGCCCGTCACCGGCGCAAAGCAGCGAAGCGTTTCGCCATCGAGATTCTCGCGGTGCATATCAACCGCAGAAATCTGATGATTGTCATACGTCGTATAATAGTAAATTCCCTGCGTCGCATTGCAGCAGGAAGTATAGAGCGTGATCTCATACTTTCCGTCCGCCACCTCGCAGCATCCTCTCTGCTGGTCGACAGAATTTAAAATATGGAAAAACTGGCTGACACTCTCCGTTTCGCTGTTTCCCGAGATCGAGTTCTGCTTTACAAACGCCACGCGTGCAAAGCGGGAAGCAGACGAGAGGTCGCCCGGCAGTCCAAGACCGCCCATGCCACGGCTGTACGTAGAAAGATCGAGCTGGTTGGAAAACGTGTTGGCCGGCTGTTTTGGTGACAGATGCAGGTAATTGTTCAGTGAGAACATCTGCATTGGAAACGGCGGATTGTTTGTCAGAACGCCGACCGGATTGTCGTAGACATGCAGACCGTCCGCCGTGGATTCCACGGTGATGGCACCCGATGCATCTGCGATGATCCAGTGAAGCTGTGCGAGCGGAAGATTCTTTTTAAAAGGTGTGCTGATGAGATTGATACGGGAGAGGGATTCTTTTGCTTCCGCAAGCGAAGCACATGTACCGAGAATCCACGGGATCAGCTCGAACTGCGCGATATTGTCTTTCTCCGGTTTCGGATCGAAATAAACGGCATTTCCTACAAAATTAAGGCCGGCGATACCAAGCCCTTTTTCATTGAACGCCTCATAATAGAGCGGGTAATCATCCATCACACACGCCATGCCGATCATTGCATAGTGATGGGAAAGGGACGGCATATGAAGAAAGGAAAACGGGTAATTGCGAGGTGTGACGGTGATCTGGTCGCCATAGGAAAATTCATAATCGAGTGTGCGGCCCATATAAAAGTCGCGTGTTTGATAGGTTGCTGCTGTACACATAGAAAAACTCCTTTCGATGGATGATTTGTCATTGCTGTAAGGTATCATAGCACAGAAGCGGAGGAACGAACAGGAGAAAAATATGAAAAAAGTATAAAAAAGGATCCTGTCAGGCAGAACCCTTCGAGTGTAAACAAAACCCTGCTTTTGCAGGGTTTTGCTATGGGCGTTTTTAAGGGATGACTTCTCAAATACGCTATGGGTCTCTGACCGGTGCATGTTTCAAAACAGCAGATCAGCCATAAATTCTGTCATTTGAAATGATGCTGCAGGAAGAGGTGGAATTACGCAAGATGCTTCCGGAAGTGTTCTATGACAGCAACGGATTCTGCACTGACAGGTTTCGGAACAGCGGACGGTTTTGCAAGAAAATAGCCCTGCAGGAGATCAACATCCAGTTCCAGTACCTTCAAAAGTTCAGCTGGAGTTTCCAGACCCTCGGCAATGATTTTCATGCCTCTTTGATGTGCATAGGAAACAATATTTTCTACGATCTGCTGCTTGTCCGGATCGGAGTCGATATCGCGGATGATGGAAAGATCCAGCTTGATATACGCCGGTGCAAGCTCCAGAAGCGTTTTTTCATTGCTGTAGCCGCTGCCGTAGTCATCCAGGGCAAATACACCGGAAAATCCCGGCATCTCACGTTTTTTCAACAGAGCTGTAAGATCCTGTGAATCCTCCTCTGTGATCTCGATGACAATCCGATCCTGAAGAAAGCTGTATTGTTCGACGTAAGCCACTGACTCATCGTGATTCATGTATTGGCTTGCAATCGAATTGACAAAGAGAAGCTCATCACCGCGTATCTGATGGGTGGAGAGGAATGTGGCATAGGATTTTGCAGAGAGAAACATAGTCAGACATTCTATTTCATGCAGGCACTCTTCCTCGTGAGCCAGCTGCAGGATCTGATCCGGACGAGTAAGTGCCGGGAGATTTCCGCGCATCAGCGCCTCGTAGGCGTAGATACTGCCGTCCGCAGCGGAAACAATTGGCTGGAAGTAATACGTAAACAGCTCTTCATTCAACATTTTATGGAACAGGCGGCGCATCTCGGTTTCCTTTGCGTTTTTTGTAAAAAGCTCCAGATCGAATTCGGTAATGTACCCTTTTTCTGCTTTCTTTACCTGGTACATTGCGAAATCCGCATATTTTTTCAGCGTAGACAGATCTGTACTGTTTTCCGGATACCAGGAAACTCCGCCGGAAAGGCGAAGGGGCAGTTTACGACCACTTGGCAGCTCCAGGGCTGTATTTGAAACCGCAAGGGAAAGATTCTGCAGCAGTGCTCGAATTTCTTCCTGCGATTGGTAGCCGTAGAACAGAAGATTAAATTCATCGCCGGAAATACGGGCACAGAGCGTTTTAGCCGGCACAGAGGAGATAAAACACTGTCCTGCCTGCCGGATATAGGCATCGCCCCAGTCGTGGCCGAAGGTGTCGTTGGTGCGTTTTAGATTGTCAAGGTCGATCATCAGAAGGGCAGCGTGACCGAGAACTTCCGAATGCTCAAAAAGAGCTTCACTTTCCCGTTGAAACGCGCGTCGATTGTAGAGACCGGTCAATGCATCGTAATCACGCTCGTGCTCTATACGCTGCCGTTCCAGCATAACGGAGGTAAAATCTTCGACAAGTCCGATCTGCGCATAGCCCTCGCGGGAGGTCTCCATACGGATGTAGCGGATTGTTCCGTCAGAAAATGAAATTTCATACACCTTAGAATGCCCGACCCATACGGTATGAGAATGTGTCTGGTCAAATTCACGCAGCATCTGCTGGAAATACCGGGTGGAAAGCCCGGAGACATCTTCAGATGGAAGGTTGAGCATGGGAAAAAAGTTCTTTGTGACATAGACCGTGTTGAGATCAAAACGCATCTCATAGCCACCCAGTTCAATACTTGCCATTTCCATGATACGCAGGAATTTTGTGGAGGTTGTCAGAATAATGTGGATACTGCCGTCATCGGAAAAGTCACCTTCTTCCAGGTAATTGGGAAGATAGGCAGCCTTTTCTTTCTCTGTAAGATAAGGGGAAAGATCAACGACCTGTCCCATCTGCTCAAGCGTATAGGCGGTATCGGCGTAGGCGGAAAAAATATTTGGCATGGCAAGGGCACCAACCCTTCCTTTGGCGGCATCGAGAACATTTTTTTCCAGGTCATTGATGCTGCCCTGACTGGAGGCTTCGACCGTAATATGCTCTTTTTTTCCGATCGTTGTATTGAATTCCTCAACAAGACGTTCAAAGGAAGCTAACTGATCTCCGTTGTAATACGTCCATACGGTCAGCGTAACGGGTTTGTCGGAGGCGCGGCATCCGCCAAGAAGCGATACAGCGAGAACAGAACTCAAAAGAAAGGTTGTGACTTGATTTGAAAGAATTATAACATAAAGGAACAGGAGCCGCAATCGAAATTAAGCCGTGGAACAGAAAAGTTGTTACAGTTCACTGGTTCCCAGCGAACTGTAACATTCGCAGCCCTCATTTAAAGTTTTGCTTCGCAAAAGGCGGGCTGCTCACGCCTGAATCACTTTCTTACGCAGCGAAACAGCAAGTGTTTCACTGCTGAGTGAACAGTAACGAAAAGTTACCTGTTGTTTGCCGGGTACCGGTGAAGTGTAATGCAGCAGGAAAGAATCCGGTAAAGGAAAAAAGCTCCGCCGGAAAAAAAGGTGGTATTTCCGGTGGAGCTCTGTGAAAAAAGTGATCAGAATTTTACTGATGATAATAAGAGAGGAAGTCGGTGATCTTTTCAACCGCATCCTTTAAAACTTCAATTCGCGGCAGGTAAACAACGCGGAAGTGATCCGGCTGTCCCCAGTTGAAGCCGCCGCCGTGGACGATCAGAAGTTTTTTGTCGCGCAGCAGATCGAGAGCAAATTTTTCGTCGTTTGTGATATTGAACTTTTTCGTGTCAATTTTCGGGAACATATAGAACGCAGCTTTTGGTTTGACTGCGGTGATACCCGGAATATCGCAGAATGCCTTGTAAACGTATTCGCGCTGCTCGTAAATCCGTCCGCCCGGAATGATGTAGTCGTTGACACTCTGGTGGCCGCCAAGAGCGGTCTGGACAACGGACTGTGCCGGAACATTGGAGCAGAGACGCATGTTGGAGAGCATTTTGAGCCCTTCAATATAGTCCTTTGCGATAGCTTTATTTCCACTTAAGATCATCCAGCCGATACGGAAGCCTGCGATCATGTGCGATTTGGAAAGACCACTGAAGGTGACACAGAACAGATCCGGTGCGAGGGATGCAATAGAAACATGCTCGAGACCGTCCATGACGAGCCGGTCATAAATTTCATCGGAAAAGATGATCAGCTGATGTTCTCTGGCAAGCTCGACAATCTGCTGCAGTACCTCTTTCGGATAGAGTGCACCGGTCGGGTTATTCGGATTGATGATAACAATCGCTTTTGTGCGGTCGGTGATCTTCTTTCGCATATCATCAATGTCCGGATACCATTCGGACTGTTCATCGCAGATGTAGTGGACGGCTTTTCCACCGGCCAGCGTTGCGCAGGCGGTCCAGAGCGGGTAATCCGGGGATGGGATGAGGATTTCATCCCCGTCATCCAGAAGAGCGGACATGCAGAGGTTGATCAGCTCACTGACGCCGTTTCCGGTGTAGATATCATCGATAGAAACATTTGGCAGTTTCTTTAACTGCGCATACTGCATGATCGCTTTTCGTGCAGAGAAGAGACCCTGGGAAGGAGAGTAACCCTCGCAGTCGGTAAGCTGATGGCTCATGTCGTAGATGACCTCATCAGGAGTACGGAAGCCAAATGGAGCCGGATTTCCAATGTTCAGTTTCAGAACCTGTGTGCCGCACGCTTCCATGCGGTTTGCTTCTTCTACGACAGGTCCGCGGACATCATATAAGACATTGTCGAGTTTCGATGATTTTTTAAATTCTCGCATAGGGGAACCTCCTGTTTTTGTCTGGGAAAGGGAAGCGGCAGATGGATCAGAAAAGGATTCTGCCGGATCGGAAACCGTATCTGCCGTATAGTTTACTGTGGAATCTTTTGCAAGCAGCCAGTCGGGATCGACCTGGAGCACATCGGCCAGAAAGTGAAGAATGTCGGAGCGCGGAACCGTTTTTCCGCTGACATACTGGCTGACATGGCTTTTTCCAAGCTTCACACCGCGCCGCTGGGCCGCTCGGATCAAATCGACCTGCTTGAACTGTTTCGCCTGCATGGCCAGTTTCAGACGGTCGGAAAAGGTTTCATTTGTCATAGAAAATCTCCTTAAGATAGAATACAAAATAAAAAAAGTTCAAAACTGTGCTTATTGTAGCATGGACAAGAAAAAAGTTCAATAGAAAAACTGAAAATTGTAAAAATGTTGAAAAGTTCAAAATTAAAGCGAAACAAGTTCAATTATAATATTGTCTATTCTGTACAGGTAAAGCGTTAAACCTTGCGCATTTTGCAAATTGACAAACGATGAGATTTCGGTAGAATAAAAAAATAGGATGCTATGCGTTTCTGTTGGGATCCGCCAATAGAAACGGGAGAGAAAGGAAGGAAAATGTATGGGGGAAGGTCATAAAAAACTGAATTTTTCCGATTGTATGGGACTTGCGATCGGACAGATCATCGGTTCGGGCATCATGGTACTGACGGGAATCGTCATCGGTCTGACAGGACACGGCATTGCCGCAGCGTTTATTTTAGGTGCCGTGCTTGCCATTATCACCTGTGTACCGTTCATCATCCTGACGTCCACAATCCCGTCATCAGGCGCCGGCTTTACTTACATCCGACGATTGATGGGTGAAAAAGCCGGCTTTATGTACATTGCGATGTTTGTTTTAAGCCAGGTTCTGATCGCAACGTACGCGAAAGGCTTTGCAAGCTATTTCTGCTCGATTTTTCCGCAGTTTGGCGAGTCGGCTGTCGCAATGGCAGCACTTGTAATCTGTACCGCCGTCAATCTCATCGGACTGAAATCGAGCGCACTGGTGCAAAAGGGCATGGTTGTGCTGCTGCTTTTAAGCCTGTTCTTATTTATTGTATTCGGGTTGCCCAAAGTAAGCTGGGATGCCCTGACACCGACGGTATCCAACCTGATGCCGAACGGTCCGAAGAACTTTTTCACAGGCGTGGCACTTTTGAGTTTTGCGTGCGGAGGCGCAAAATTCGTTGCGGAGAACGGAGACGATATTGTGGAGCCGTCCCGCACAATTCCAAAGGTTATCGTGCTTTCCACGAGTATCGTTGCTGTATTCTATGTGCTGATCGGTATCGTGGCAGGCGGCGTGCTTCCGGTCGAAACGGTTGCATTTCAGAATCTGACGCTTGTCGCACAGGAGATTTTTCCAACCTGGCTGTACCTGTTTTTCGTGTTCGGTGGTGCTGTATTTGCACTGCTCACCACCCTGAATGGAACCTTGAGCTGGGTGACGCGAGGACTGCAGGCGGCCGCAAAACAGGGCTGGCTGCCAGAAAAAACTGCGAAGGAGAATAAAAACGGTGTTCCGGTGATCCTTCTGATGGTCTTTTTCCTGATGGGCGCTATTCCGATTCTTACGGGAATGGATCTGACATTGATTTCCAACATGGGTGTCGGAACCGATATGGTGACGGAATTTATGGTACTCCTGGCCTGCTGGCGTCTGCCGGATATTTTCCCGGAAGAGTATCAGAAGTCTGCGTTTTGTATGAAAAAGCGGACACTTCACATTCTGCTGTTTTTCATCGGCATTCTGATGATCGGAACCTCGTATGTCAATCTGTCGGATCTTACGGTTCCCGCGGCGATTGCATGCGGCATCTATATTCTGGTGATGTTTGTTTACACGCAGGTCCGATATCCGTATGTGAAGGCAAAACAGGAAAAGAAAGAAAACAAATAAAGAAGAGAAATGGAGAAGAAACATGAGGGCAACAACAAAAGAGCAGGGTTTTTACAGCCAGATTTTTAAGCTGGTTCTGCCGATTGTGATTCAGAATCTTTTAAGCGCGGCAGTCAACTCTGCCGATGTCGTGATGCTGAACTACGTGGGACAGTCCGCTATTTCCGCGGTATCCCTGGCATCCAACTATGCAAATGTATTATTTATGGTTTATTACGGACTGGGAACAGGAGCAACACTTCTGTGTGCCCAGTACTTTGGAAAGGGCAATATGCGCGCAATTCAGACTGTCGAGGGAATCGCACTTCGATTCTCCGTCATCATCTCCGTTATTGTGGCAGGAATTGCTTTTACCATGCCGCAGATGATGATGCGTCTGTTTACAGATAATGCGGAACTGATCCGGATCGGTGCTTCGTATCTGCGCGTCATGGGTGTGACCTACCTGTGTTGGGGCATCACGGAGATCTATCTTGCGGTACTTCGAAGCCTCGGCCGTGTGACGATCAGCATGGCGATGAATATGATGGCATTCGCACTGAACGTATTTTTCAACGCATGCTTCATTTTTGGCCTCTTCGGATTTCCGAAGCTTGGAGCAACCGGTGTTGCAATCGCAACGGCGATGTCGCGTGTCATTGAACTGATCGGCTGCGTGATTGTGTCGATTATGAGTAAGGATATCAAGCTTGATCTGCGGTACATGTTCATCCGCAACAAGCTGCTGTTTTCCGATTTTGTGAAGCTGTCACTTCCGGCGCTTGGAAATGATCTTTCCTGGGGCGTTGCATTTTCGATGTATTCTGTGATCCTGGGCCATCTGGGAAGCGATGCGGTAGCGGCAAACTCGCTCGTTGTCGTTGTAAGAAATATCGGAACCGTGCTGTGCTTTGGTGTGGCAAGTGCAGGCGGTATTCTGCTTGGAAATGTTATGGGAGAAGGAAATCTGGAAAAGGCGAAGGAATATGCATCGAAACTGCTGAAGCTGACGGTTGTTGCCGGAGCTGTGGGCGGACTGGTTGTGCTGGGTATCACGCCGTTTGTATTGAAATTTGCTTCTTTAAATGAGACCGCGATGCATTATCTGAAATATATGCTGCTGATCAATACCTATTATATTATGGGGGCGGCCGTCAATACGACGCTGATTGCCGGAGTATTCCGTGCCGGAGGTGACACAAAGTTCGGACTGGTCTGTGATACGATTGATATGTGGTGCTACGCGGTGCCGCTTGGATTTATTGCAGCGTTTGTCTTCAAGCTTCCTGTCCTTGTGGTTTATTTCCTGCTGTGTACAGACGAGTTTGTAAAATGGCCGTGGGTTCTGAAACGGTATAAGAGCGGACTGTGGGCAAAAAACATTACGCGGGATCACCTGTTTGAGGATGAAGAAAAAGAATAGATGATATAGAAAAAAGACATCTGCAGGGGTGAAAAATCACTTCGCCAGATGTCTTTTTCAAACACGCTCTAACTGTGCTGCAAGAGTCAAAGAAACAACAGCGGAAAGTCAGAATGGTTATAGCATAACGGATCGGAAACTGGTATGATCAGACCGTAAAAGGATAGTGCAAAAGTTTTAAAGAACGGTATATCCTTTGCTCTTTAAGCTTGCTTCTGTCTCGTACACATCCGGTACATGGAACACCATGATCGGGCAGCCGGACTCGCGGTTGAAGGAGAGATAGATATAGTCGATGCTGATATTTGTCTCAAGCAGTGTTTTCAGAAGGGAATTTAAGTTGCCCGGCTGATCGACGACTTCAACACCGAGTACATCCGTCTGGCGTGTCATGTAACCGGCAGCCTGAAGCGCCTGCTCTGCTTTATCCGGATCGGAAACGACCATGCGGACAATGCCGTACTCTGCGCTGTCGTTGTTGACAGAACCTAAAATATTGACGTCGTTTTCAAACAGAATCTGTGTGATCTGCTGCATCGTGCCTTTTTTATTTTCTGCGAAAATAGAAAGTTGTTTTAACATAATGGGGGCCTCCTAAAATTGATCTCTGATTCCATTATACTGCCAAAATCAAACGCGTCAACGAATTTTGTAAAAGAAGACGAAAAAAAAGGTAAAAAAGCGTATCGTTTACAGAAAATTAATAGAATAAAAGCATCAATATAAAAAAATAAAAAAAGAAATCAATGAGCGAAAAAAAGACAGAAAAGTCGGATAATAAGAGAAAATGCACAAAATACAAATAAAATATGAGAAAACAGGTGAAAAAACTTTTGCATAATGACGAAAAATGCGCTACAATATAAGCGCTATATGTGAATTTATTATTGGGAGGTATTAGAATTATGGCAACATTTTATGCATCAAAAACAGGAGAAGTATCTGCTAGAGAAAAAGAACATTCCGCGCTGGTACGTGAACTGGCCGGTGAGTGCATGACACTTCTTGAAAACGACGGAACCCTGCCGCTTGCCGGTGCAGGAAAAGTCGCAGTTTATGGTAACGGCGTCCGCCACACGGTAAAAGGGGGTACCGGTTCCGGAGACGTTAACACAAGAACGGTTGTTACGATCGAACAGGGCTTAAAAGAGGCCGGCTTTGAAATTCTGACTGGTAAATGGCTCGATGAATATGACAAAGTGCTTGCAGATGCGCAGGCTGCATATCAGGCAGAGCTGGCAAAAAAAGCAGAGGAGCTTCACGTTCCGATTTTTGCTGTTATGTTCTCGGAAGTATTTGCACAGCCTGATGTGCCGGTAATTACCGAAAAAGAGGACACCGATACCGCTATCTATGTTCTGTCAAGAAACTCCGGTGAAGGTGCAGACCGCTATAACAGAGCATGCGATTATCTGCTCGGCGAAAACGAGCTCGCTGACATTGCCTATCTGGCAGAGCATTATGAGAAAACAGTTTTAATTTTGAATATTGCGAACCTTGTAGACACCACAGAGTTAAAGAAAATCAAAGGACTGAATGCAATTCTTCTTGCAGGACAGGCCGGAAATGCAACCGGAAACATCGTTGCAGACGTTGTTCTCGGAAAGAGCATCCCATCCGGAAAGCTGACTGATACATGGGCTGCTTCCTATGAAGACTATCCGTCCTCAAAAAATTTCAGCCACAACAACGGTGACACCAACGATGAGTATTACAGCGACGGCATTTATGTCGGCTACCGTTATTTTGACACCTTCAACGTAACCCCGAACTACTGCTTCGGCTATGGCAAAGGTTATACTGATTTTGAGACGGAAGTAAGGGACGTGGAGGCAGATGCCAAGAACGTTACCGTTACCGCATCCGTAAAGAATATTGGTGATACATTCGCCGGAAAAGAAGTCGTACAGGTTTACTATTCCGCACCGGATGGCACGATTGAGAAACCGTATCAGGAGCTTGGCGGCTTCGGAAAATCCGATCTGCTCTCGCCGGGTGAGTCCCAGACGATTACCATTTCCTTCCCGACAAAATCTATGGCTTCCTACGATGAGAAAAAAGCAGCATGGGTACTCGAGGCAGGAACGTATTACATCCGTGTCGGCAACAGCTCCAGAACAACGAAAGTAGCAGCAGCCCTGAAGCTCAAAGAGACCGTTGTTACGGTTCAGGGAAAGAATCTTTTCCCGGCAGATGATGCTCCACAGGAACTCTCCAAAGCAGGCGTAACACCGTACAGCTATGAAGGTGAGGCAGAAGAAAAAGCAGCTGCAAAACAGATCGATATCTGCAGCAAATGCATCAAGACGGAGACTGTTGTCTACAGTGAGACACCGGAAGCATTCCCGGCTTATGAGGGAGAGAAGCTGACCGCGGCAGATGTAAAGAGCGGAAAAGCGACGTTAAAAGATCTCGTATCGCAGCTGACCGTAGAAGAGATGGCTGCCGTTTGCAATGGTACTGCAGACGGACTTGGCCAGGAAGGATTTATCGGATCTTCTTCCGATATGGCGCCTGGAGCAGCGGGAGATACGACTTCCATTCTTCTTGAGGACAGAGGTATTTACAATACGATTCTTGCAGACGGTCCGGCCGGTCTTCGTCTGATTCCGCACTTTGTCGTTGATGCAGACGGAAAGATGGTATCCTCCGGAAATCCTCTGGAAGATGCGTTTAACAAAAATGAAATCGAAGTTCCGGAAGGCGGCACGGAGTATTTCCAGTACTGCACCGCAATCCCGGTAGCAGCGCTTCTTGCGCAATCGTGGAACATGGATCTGATCCGGAAATGCGGTGATATCGTCGGAAAAGAGATGGAAGAATTCCACATTTCCGTATGGCTGGCGCCTGGCATGAATATTCACAGAAATCCGCTTTGCGGAAGAAACTTCGAGTACTACTCGGAAGATCCGCTGGTGGCAGGTATGTGCGCCGCAGCCGATACCAGAGGAATCCAGTCCCATGCCGGAATCGGAACCAGCATTAAGCACTTTGCAGCCAACAACCAGGAAGACAACCGTATGTACGTCAATGAGCACATCAGCGAGCGCGCAATGCGTGAAATCTATCTGAAGGGCTTTGAAATCGCAGTCAAGACAGCACAGCCGATGACGATTATGTCTTCCTACAACCTGGTAAACGGTGTGCATACTGCCAACAGCCACGACCTTCTGACCGCAGCAGCAAGAGATGAGTGGGGCTTCGCAGGCTATGTCATGACCGACTGGGGAACCTCAGAGGACATGAGCGGATTGTTCGCTTACAAATATAACCTGAAATATGGACATTCCACTTCAAGAGAGTGTGTTCTTGCAGGAAACGATCTGCAGATGCCTGGCCAGCAAGGAAACCGTCAGGAAATTGTAGCATCTGTTGCAGACGGAACTCTGCCGCTTGGACAGCTTCAGACCTGTGCATACCGCATTCTGAATGTTGTTCTGCAGTCCCTCGCCTATGATGATTGCAAACCATACGGTGATCAGTTCGATCTCGAAGAGGCAGTTACCGTTACAAAAGCATAAAAAATCAAAAAAACATAGAAGCAGCCCCGCAGACCTTTACCATAAGGCTTTGCGGGGCTGCTTTTTGTACGGTCAAAGGAGCAAGGCTGTGACTGCAAGAGATAAGCGATTTCCGCAATCTGCAAGCCCAGCTTGGTGGCATAAAATGTAAAAAGCTCACGAAAGAACTGTAAAACTGGAGAAAAATACAGAATAAAATCGGTAAAAAAATAAAAAATAGTGAAAAATGCACAAAAAGATTGTCCATAGAGCAAATAGTGTGTTATAATGAATGCATCTATTAAAACAGGGGGATAGATTATGGCAAAAGAAATGATAGCAATGCTTCTTGCCGGAGGTCAGGGATCTCGCCTTTATGCGCTGACCGAGAAGCTTGCAAAACCGGCAGTTCCATTTGGCGGAAAATATAGAATCATCGATTTCCCACTTTCTAACTGCGTAAATTCCGGAATTGATACCGTAGGTATTCTGACACAGTATCAGCCAATGGTGTTAAATGAGTACATAGGAAACGGCCAGCCGTGGGATCTGGACCGCCTCCATGGAGGTGTTCACGTGCTGCCTCCTTATCAGAAAGCCTCAGGTTCTGACTGGTATAAAGGAACTGCAAATGCCATCTACCAGAACATTCCATTCATCGAGAGCTACGATCCGGAGTACGTCATCATCCTTTCCGGAGACCAGATCTGCAAACAGGACTACAGCGATTTCCTCCGCTTCCATAAGGAAAAGGGCGCAGAATTCAGCGTTGCGGTTATGGAAGTGCCGTGGGAGGAGGCATCCCGTTTCGGACTTATGGTAGCAGATGAAAATGACAAAATCACCGAGTTCCAGGAAAAACCAAAACAGCCGAAATCCAATCTGGCATCCATGGGTATCTACATTTTCAACTGGGATATCCTGAAAAAATATCTGATTGAGGACGAGGCAGACCCGAATTCTTCGAACGATTTCGGAAACAACATCATCCCGAATCTTTTAAAAGACGGACGCAATATGTACGCTTATCATTTCAGCGGATACTGGAAAGATGTAGGAACCATCTCCTCTTTGTGGGAGGCAAATATGGAAATCCTCGATCCGGAACACAGCGGAATCAACCTGTTTGACAATAACTGGAAGATTTACAGCCGAAACAGCGGAAAAACAGGCCATAAGATCACCGAAACCGCTGTTGTGGAAAACTGTATGATCACCGATGGCTGCCGTATTGCAGGTCATGTCAAACATTCGATTCTGTTCTCCGGTGTAAAGGTTGCAGAGGGCGCAGAAGTAGAAGATGCCGTTATCATGGGAGGAACCGTGATCGAATCCGGAGCAGTCGTGAAACACTGTATCGTTGCGGAAAACGTTGTGATTGGCCAGAATGCCGTGGTAGGAGAAATGCCGCATGACGGTGAAAAAGGTGTTGCCACCATCGGATCCGGAATCCATATCGGTGAGCGTGCCAAAGTAGGACCAAATGCAATGGTAAATGCAAATGTAAAGGATGGTGAAGAAGAATGGTAAACGCAAATGCAGATGCACTGGGCATCATTTTCCCAAACAGTTATGATGAGCAGGTACCGGATCTGGTAAACGAGCGTCTGATGGCCTCCATTCCTTTTGCCAGCCGTTACCGCATGGTGGACTTTATTTTATCCAGCATGGTAAACTGCGGAATCGGAAATGTATCCATTATCGTCCGCAAAAATTACCATTCGCTGATGGATCATCTCGGCTCCGGACGTGAGTGGGATCTCGCCAGAAAAAAAGGCGGCTTAAACATTGTTCCGCCTTATTCCGAGAAGAAAATTCAGGTGTATTCCGGAAGAGTGGAAGCACTGGCAAATGTTCTCGATTTTCTGAAATGGCAGAAAGAAAAATATGTTGTTATGGCGGACACCAACATTGCCTGCAATTTTGATTTCAAAGAGATGCTGAATCAGCATATCGAAAGCGGCGCAGATGTTACTGCAGCTTATACCAAGCAGCCGATTCCGGAAGGCGTCAGAAGCTCTTACGAGAAAACCAATTATCTGCACTACACCTTCTCCATGGCAGGACAGAAGATCAGCAAGATCTTTGTAAACTCGGAGGAAAACGGAGTACAGAATGTATCGATGAATATCTACGTGATGGAGCGTCAGCTTCTGATCGACGAAATCAAAAAAGGCTTTGTCCTTGGAAATAAATTCTTTGAGCGTGATGTCCTGGCACCGCAAACGGAGAAACTGAACATTCAGGGATATGAGTTTACCGGTTATCAGGCAAGAATTGATGATATGAAGAGCTATTTCGATGAGAACATGAAGCTCTTAAAAGATGAGAATCTCGATAGTCTCTTCTCCGGCAACCCGATCTATACCAAAGTCCGCGACGACAATCCGACCCGTTATATCAACGGATCAAAAGCGAAAAACGTGATGGTAGCAGACGGCTGTGTGATCGAAGGCGAAATCGAAAACAGCATTTTGTTCCGTGGTGTCAAGGTAGCCAAGGGAGCAAAAGTAAAGAACTGCATTCTGATGCAGGATACTGTGATTGAAGCAGGCGCTGAGATTGAGTACGTTGTTTCTGATAAATACGTTACGGTATCCGAAGGAAAACAGCTCAAAGGAACCGATTCCTTCCCGGTATTTATTGCGAAGGATCAGGTGGTATAAAGAAAAGAATAGAATGAAATAGAAATACCGACTGCCAATGTAGAATATATCAATATTGATGGGCAGTCGGTATTTTTTGGAAAAATTCAGAGAAAAATAGTAGATTGAGTAATGCATCTGTGATATTGTAATAAAACAAAACAGTGACAGCCTAAGGAAGGGAAGATTCTTACCATAAAAATTCCCGGTTGTACAGCTTATGGTTACAGTACAGTCTGTTTTCAGGCTTTTACATCCGGCAGCTGATACTGTTTTTTCAGCTCTTTATATTCTGCCTCAAATTCTTCTTCTTTCTTCAATGCATGCAGATATTCATGTGTATCGAACGATCCGCTGTGGATCTGGCTGACGCAGACGGCGATGTTGGAGCAGTGGTCGGAGATTCGCTCGAAATCGGTCATGACGTCGGATAAGATGAAGCCAAGCTCGATCGTGCATTTTCCACTCTGGAGCCGTTCGATGTGGTGGTTCTTCAGGCTGGAATTCAGGCTGTCAATCACCTGCTCGAGCGGTTCTACTTCATTTGCTTTTTTCACATCTTCATTATTGAAAACGGAGAAGGTCAGGCTGACGATATCTTTGACTGCCTTGCCATAAACAGCAAGCTCTGCGGCTCCGTCAGCGGAGAACTGCAGGTTCTTGTCATGCATTTCTCTTGCTGCTTTCATGATGTTGACGGTGTGATCGGAAATTCGTTCGAAATCGCCGATGCAGTGC
Organism: Blautia sp. AF32-4BH; assembly: GCF_003460565.1. Taxonomy (NCBI): domain Bacteria; kingdom Bacillati; phylum Bacillota; class Clostridia; order Lachnospirales; family Lachnospiraceae; genus Blautia; species Blautia sp. AF32-4BH. The sequence continues at coordinate 34,504 of NZ_QTVL01000003.1, forward strand.
AGAATCATGGAAAGTGTCTGGCTGTCCTTCGGGGAAAGCTTTTCACTGGAAAGCTTCACCAGATATGTGCCGAGGGCATCTTCAAAATGATCCACCTTTTTCTCAAGAATATCTACATTTTCCGCATCCGCCTCGTTGTAGGAGGCCATCAGGTCAACAGAAGTAACAAGACCGGTTTCGGTCAGTTCTGCCATTTTTGCGGCTGCAACTTTACACTGCTGCAGAGCAAAAGCCGGGCTGTCGAGGAAACGGGTATCGAGCATCTGAACCGCTTCGTCTGCTTTTTCTTCCGGTCCGTCCGGAATGGTCAGTTTCGCAAGTTTGACCAGTCCGTCTGCAAACGGAAACAGGATCAGTGTTGCAAAAATATTGAAGCCGGAGTGAACGATTGCGATGCCGGCTGCATTTGCGGAGGTTTCCAAAAATGGAAAATGTACAAAGGCATTGATTCCATAGAAGAGAACCAGGAAAATAACAGTACCGATGATGTTAAAATAAAGGTGAACCATTGCGGTACGGCGTGCATTGCGGCTTGTACCGATGGAGGAGAGCAATGCGGTGATACACGTACCGATATTCTGTCCCATAATGATCGGAATGGCCACGGCGTAGCTGACGGAACCAGTTGCGCAGAGTGCCTGAAGAATACCGACAGAAGCAGAGGAACTCTGGATCACGGCGGTCAGAATGGTTCCGGCGAGAACACCTAGAACCGGCATGGAGAATTTTACGAGAAGTCCCGTGAATTCCGGTACATCTGCAAGCGGTGATACAGCGCTGCTCATGGTGTGCATACCAAACATCAGAATGGAAAAACCGGTTAACAGGGTACCGACATTTTTCTTTTTATCGCTCTTTGCCAGCATCAGCATAAAAACGCCGATGATTGCAAGAATGGGGGAAAAGGACGACGGGTTCAGCATTTTAATGAACACATTGTCGCCCTGAATGCCGGTAAGACTTAAGATCCAGGAAGTGATGGTGGTACCGATGTTGGCGCCCATGATAATACCGACTGCCTGGTTCAGCTTCATGATGCCGGAGTTTACGAATCCGACAACCATAACAGTAGTTGCAGAAGAGGACTGGATAACTGCGGTAACACCGGCACCTAAAAGAACCGCCATAATCCGCTTTGAGGTCAGCTTTTCCAGCAGGTATTCCAGTTTACCGCCGGAAAGTTTGGTCAGGCCATCGCCCATGGCGCTCATGCCGTATAAGAACATGGCAAGACCACCGACAAAGGATAACACTCCAAAAATGTCCATAATTTCTCCCTTTACGTAATTTTCTTTTTCTTTTCGTGGTTTTAACAATAGATACACGTTTTGCAGGTCTTACTCGAGAAAAAACCTACATTTAGAAGATAACACATCTAAAAACAGTTTTGTGTTAAATGTATGTAAAGTTTGTAAAACGGTCAAAACAACTCAAAATCCGGTGCGGCACTGTTTTGTGCCGGTACCGGATCGTTTCTCGATTCCTTTGCATCCGAAAGAAGCTGCCACTCGCAGGATCTGCAGATGCGGGTAGTTTGGCTGAATATGATTTTCATAAGAAATCTTTTAACTTTTCCATGTTGTATTCTTCAAATTTTCGCAGCTTATCCATCAGATCCCGGATTTTGGGATCCGCGTCCTCATACTGGCGGTACTTCTGGATTGCCTCGACGATGCCCATGCTGCTTCCGGTAATCAGCATGCTGGCAATGTGTGAGACGGACGGATCCGTCATAGTCTGCAGGTTTATCATAAAATACGTGCGTGCTTTTTCCATTATGCCAAGGCCTTTTTCATCGTAGCCGTGTTCATTCAGCAGCTCCTTTGCTGCCTGATGAAATTCCTCATAGCCCTGAAACTGGGTTTTCAGATGTTCTTTTAAGTCTTTGTCCTCAACGACTCCAATGAGCTGCCGGATCGTGTCGACACCCATCTGGGAGTTCTGGTAAATAAAGTTTAAAAGCTCTGCATCTCCACTCATCGTGCATCTTCCTTTCTTACTTTCTTTGGTGGTTTCATGAAAAAGTATTGCCGGAAATCGGGGCAAATATACCTGATTTTAATTGTAATTTTACCTGAAATCCATATTTCGGCAGCGACAGGAAAGACGGCTGGCATCTGCTAAACACAAAAGATATGGTGCATTACGGGCCGGAGACGGCGATTGGGATTCTGGGAGGAACGGGATCTGTCATCTGGGCAGATGGTCTCTTTTGAGAGAGTTATTCATTTGGTAACTTTTGCTTGCAGTTTTGCCGGAGTGTGGTAAAGTAGTAGAGGAGTTATATGAATTTCAGCGGGAGACAGAAAATCGGATCTGTCGTTCCGCGTTCAGAAAGAGGATAGAACATTATGCTGAAAAAAATTGGAAGAAATGATCCCTGCTGGTGCGGCAGCGGGAAGAAGTACAAAGACTGCCATCTGGCGCTGGATGAGAAAATCAATTCTTATAAATTAAAGGGATGGAAAATTCCGCCGAAGAAAATTATCAAAAGACCGGATCAGATCGATGGGATTCGTGAAAGCGGTCTTGTCAATATTGCAGTTCTGGATTATGTGGCCGAAAACATTCATGCAGGCATGAGTACGGAAGATATCGACCGTCTGGTCGCAGAAAAGACAAAAGAACTCGGCGGAATTGCAGCACCGCTGAATTATGAAGGATTTCCGAAGAGCGTGTGTACCTCCATCAACGATGCAGTATGCCATGGAATTCCGAACGAAGAGGAAATTCTGCAGGACGGAGATATCATCAATGTTGATGTTTCTACCATTTATAAAGGATATTTTTCCGATTCTTCCCGTATGTTTTGCATCGGTGAGGTAGACGATGTTTCAAAGAAGCTGGTGGAAGATACGTTAAAAGCCGTACAGCTTGGACTCTCCGAAGTACGTCCGTTTAACCGGCTTGGCAATGTCGGCGCGGTAATCAATGAATTTGCCCAGAGCCAGGGCTATAAAGTTGTCCGTGACATCGGTGGCCATGGCGTCGGTCTGGAGTTCCATGAGGATCCGTTCGTCAGCTATGTCACAAGACGAGATACCGGAATGCTGCTCGTACCGGGTATGGTATTCACCATTGAGCCGATGATCAATCTCGGAACGGATGAGATCTTCATCGACTCCGACAACGACTGGACTGTCTACACTGAGGACGGCGCACCGTCAGCCCAGTGGGAGGTTACGGTTGCGGTAACAGAAGATGGATATGAAATTCTGGCATATTAATTGACGCATAGAAATACGAAAGCTGTGTCTGTGGAAGAACTATTTTCCGGAGACACAGCTTTTTCTAAAGAGAAAAGGGAGAAACACGATGCTGGATTTGGAACAGGAGATGAGCCGGTGCCGGGTTTGTCCGCGGAAGTGCGGAGCGGACCGGGAGCATGGAAAGACGGGATATTGTAAGGCGCCCTCCGGGGTTGCGGCGGCGCGGGCTGCACTGCATTTCTGGGAGGAGCCGTGTATTTCCGGGACGACGGGGTCGGGGACGGTTTTCTTTTCCGGATGTAATCTGCGGTGTGTTTACTGTCAGAACCATCATATTGCGGAGATGGAGAGCGGAAAAGTGATTTCGATCGGGCGGCTTTCGGACATTTTTCTGGAGCTGCAGGCACAGAATGCAAACAATATCAATCTTGTGACACCAAGCCACTACGTGCTGCAGATCCGGGAGGCACTTTTTCAGGCAAAGAAAAAGGGACTTACCGTGCCGGTTGTGTATAACTGCGGCGGGTATGAGAGCGTGGAAGCCCTGCAGGCCCTGGATGGGCTGATCGATATTTATCTGACAGATTTTAAGTATATGGACTCCTCCCTTGCAAAAGTGTACTCGCGGGCAGAAGATTACCCGGAAACAGCAAAACGGGCGCTGGCGGAAATGGTGCGTCAGACAGGAGAGGCTGTATTCGATGAGAATGGTCTGATGAAAAAAGGTGTGATTGTGCGCCATTTATTGCTGCCCGGTGCTGTAAAAAATGCAAAAGCTGTGGTAAAATACGTCTATGAGACGTACGGCGATACCGTCTGGCTGAGCCTCATGAGCCAGTACACGCCGCTTCCGCAGGTGGAAAACATAAGTCCGCTGAACCGGAAAACGACAAAGCGGGAGTATGAGCGTCTGCTGGACTATACGTTTTCCCTCGGCGTCACCAACGCCTTTTTACAGGAAGGCCCGGTGGCCGAGGAGAGCTTCATTCCGGAGTTTGACGGAAGAGGAATCTGACGTTATAGTTCACTCGTGCAAAAAGGAGCTGCGCAGCAGCAAAAAGCGCTGGAAGCGCGGTTTTGAGAATGCAAGCAAAACACAGTTGTCTATGATTAGATATGGCTAACTATATTGTTTTAAGGAGGAAAAACTTTTGAGCAACGCAGTTGTAACATTGAAAAAAGGAGAGGGCCGCGCCTTAAAGCAGGGCGGAGCCTGGATTTTTGATAATGAGATCGCTTCGATTTTAGGAGCATATGAAAACGGAGATATCGTGCTGGTGCGCGACTTCGACGGATACCCGATGGGACGAGGTTTCATCAATGAGCATTCCAAAATCCGCATCCGTATGATGACAAGAAATATCGACCAGGAAATCGATGAAGCATTTTTGAGAAAAAGAGTGCAGGATGCCTGGGAATACCGCAAAAAAGTGACGGACACATCGAGCTGTCGTTTGATTTTCGGTGAAGCAGACTTTCTGCCGGGACTCGTAGTGGATAAATTCTCTGATGTGCTGGTTGTCCAGTCGCTGGCACTCGGCATCGACAAAATGAAAATGACGATCATCCGCCTGTTGGAGGAGGTTCTGGCAGAAGACGGTGTTAAGATCCGCGGTGTGTTTGAGCGAAGCGATGCAAAAGTGCGTGAGCAGGAAGGCATGGAGCGTGTGAAAGGATTTCTCTCCGAGCCGTTTGACACCAGCGTGGAAATCGTCGAGAATGGTGTCCACTATCTCGTCGATGTCAAGGACGGCCAGAAAACTGGTTTCTTCCTGGATCAGAAATACAACCGTCTGGCTGTGCAGAAGCTCTGCAAGGACGCGAGAGTGCTCGACTGCTTTACCCATACCGGGTCGTTTGCACTGAATGCGGCATATGCAGGAGCAAAGGAAGTTATCGGCGTTGATGCATCAGAGCTCGGTGTAGAGCAGGCACGGAAAAACGCAGCCTTAAATGGTCTGGAAAACGTAGCATCTTTCGTGTGCGAGGATGTCTTTGAACTGTTGCCGCGTCTTGAAAAAGAGGGAGAAAAATTCGACGTCGTTATCCTTGACCCGCCGGCCTTCACAAAATCAAGAAACTCTATCAAAAACGCAATCAAGGGATATCGTGAAATCAATCTGCGCGGCATGAAACTGGTCAAAGACGGCGGCTATCTGTGCACCTGTTCGTGTTCCCACTTTATGGACTACGAACTCTTCACGAAAACCATCAACCAGGCGGCTCACAACGTCCACAAACGCCTTCGTCAGGTAGAATACCGCACTCAGGCCCCGGATCACCCAATTCTGTGGGCGGCGGATGAGTCCTATTACCTGAAGTTTTATATCTTCCAGGTTGTGGATGAAAAATAGAAATTCTTCCTCTGCCGGAAGCGCCGAAACGGAAAAGCAAAGTGTAAGAAATGGGAGGAATTGCCATATGATAGAACCAACACCCCATGCACAAAAGAAAAAGCACTCCCGCCAGATGGCCACAAGCTGTGAGTCGTGCGGTAATTTTGTGTATGATGAGGATTATGAGTGCTACACCTGCGAGGTGGATCTCGATGAGGATGAGATGGCACGTTTTCTGCAGGATAAATTTTACAACTGTCCGTACTACCAGCTCGGCGACGAGTATCGGATTGTGCGGAAACAGATGTAGGCAGGCAATGCGTCCGGTATACAAAGCTGCGGCGTTTGCGATAAAAACAAAAAAAGAACAGGAGGATTTTTACCATGAACAACGAAGTATTAAATGCAATCAAAACAAGAAGAAGCATCCGCAAATACAAAGCGGAGCAGATTACCGATGAGCAGCTCGATGCGATTCTGGAGGCCGGAACGTATGCGGCAACCGGCATGGGAAAACAGTCGCCGGTGATTGTTGTGGTACAGAAACCGGAGCTGATTGCAAAGCTTTCGAGAATGAATGCGGCTGTTATGGGTACAACATCCGATCCGTTCTACGGCGCACCGACCGTTCTGATCGTGCTTGCTGACCCGGAGCGCGGAACTTATGTGGAGGACGGCTCTCTTGTCATGGGAAATCTGATGCTGGCAGCACATGCCGTTGGTGTGGATTCCTGCTGGATCCATCGTGCAAAAGAAGAGTTCGCGAGCCCGGAGGGAAAAGCCCTCTTAAAAGAGTGGGGACTTTCCGAAAATTATGTTGGAATCGGCCACTGCATCCTCGGCTATCGCGACTGTGAGTACCCGGAGGCAAAAGAAAGAAAATCAGATTATATTGTAAGAGTATAATCATCTGCGAAAACGGCTCCGGGAGCGGCTGTGCGTTGAAAACACCCGCCCGGAGTCCATATTTTTAACCGAATCAAGCAAGTAGCGAAGCGGATTGCGAATATCCGCTTTGCTAGAGACAACAGAGGAACAGCCATGTATCGAATTATGATTGTAGAAGATGATGAAGTCATCGCCCGCGCCGTGCAGCAGAGCCTGGTTTCCTGGGGCATGGATGCGTTCTGCGTACAGGATTTTTCCGGCGTTCTCGCCGAATTTGCCGTGAAAAATCCGCAATTAGTGCTGATGGACATTCATCTTCCCTTTTTTAACGGATTTCACTGGTGCCAGGAGATTCGAAAGGTCTCTAAAGTGCCGGTAATTTTTCTTTCTTCTGCATCGGACAACATGAACATCATTATGGCCGTTAATATGGGCGGCGATGACTTTATCGCGAAGCCGTTTGATTTAAGTGTCCTGACCGCCAAAGTCCAGGCGATGCTCCGCCGCACCTACGAATTTGCCGGAGAAACGAATTTCCTCGAGCACCGCGGTGCCATGCTCGATACGGGAAGTGGTGTGCTGAATTACCGGGGAAAGCGGATTGAGCTGACAAAAAATGAGTGGCGCATTCTGCAGTCCCTTCTCGAAAATAAAGGAAAAGCCGTCAGCCGCGATATGCTGATGATGCATCTGTGGGAGTCGGACAGCTTTATAGATGACAACACGCTGACCGTCAACGTCACGCGCCTGCGGAAAAAACTGGAGGAGGCAGGACTTACAGACTTTATCCAGACGAAAAAGGGTGTTGGCTACCTGATCGCATGACGGAAGCAGAACAGGAGAAAAAGGATGGAACAACAGAAAGAGGGAATCCGGCAGGAGTTTATGCTTCTTAACTGGTATTTGAAAGAGCATCTTGCATCGGCCGTGCGGATTGCCGCTTTTATAGGAGTATTTTCACTCCTCTGTTTTCTGCGCAATGTGCCGCAGGATGTCACCGTTTATATGATCGTGCTGATGGCTGCTGCCGGAGCCGCAGGTTTTTGCTTTCATTATGGGAAGTACCGGAAACATCATCTGGTCTTAGCACTCCTTGCCGCCGAACCGCAGGGCAAAACAGAAGCGCTTCCGGAGGCGGACGGGCTTCTGGCGCGGGATTACCAGCAGATCATCGCATCCTACGAGCGGCAGTTTCAGGAAGAACAGATTAAGATGGAGCAGAAATACCGCGATATGATGGAGTATTACACGATGTGGACCCATCAGATCAAAACGCCGATTGCGGCGATGCGGCTGCTTCTGCAGGAGGAGGATACGCCGTTTTCGCGTGAAATGCAGAGCGAACTTTTCCAGACGGAGCAGTATGTGCAGATGGCGCTGCAGTACCTGCGCATGGAAAAAATGACATCGGATCTTGTCTTTGCAAGGTACGATTTGGATGCGCTGATCCGCCAGGCTGTGCGGAAATATGCTCCGCTTTTTATCCGCCGGAAGATTATCCTTTCCTACGAGCCGGTGCACTGCGAGGTGCTGACAGATGAAAAATGGCTCGTCTTTGTGCTGGAGCAGATTCTGTCAAATGCGCTGAAATACACGAAAAGTGGAAGCATTCACATCTATCTGTCACCGGATGCACCAAAAACGCTGGTGATTGAGGACACCGGCATCGGCATTGCGCCGGAGGATCTGCCGCGGATTTTCGAAAAAGGCTACACGGGCTGCAACGGCCGCGCAGACAAGCGGTCAACGGGCATCGGACTGTATCTGTGCCGCCAGATCATGGAGAAACTTTCGCATACCATCCGCATCGAGTCGGAGATGGGAGTGGGAACGAAGGTGTATCTTGGGCTGGATACCGTATCCCTGTAGTACATAGAGAGCTTCGCCGGGAATCTTACAGAAATGTAAGGTTGCCGGTCTTTTTGTAAGATGATCCTAAGGCAGAAGAGGGCGCGGACGGGTATAATAAGCCTTGTCAATTAAGAAAACAGTTCAGACAGAAAGGAAAATGTGACATGGCAATTCTGGAAGTAGAACATCTGAAAAAAACATATACCACGCGCCTTGGCAGCAACCGGGTGGAAGCGTTGAAAGACGTTAATTTTACAGTGGAACGGGGCGAATTTGTTGCAATCATGGGCGAATCGGGAAGCGGAAAAACGACGCTTCTGAACCTGCTCGCGGCACTAGACAAGCCAACTGGCGGACAGGTGCGGTTAAATGGAAAGAATCTCGGCGAATTAAAAGAGAAGGAGATTGCCGGATTCCGCCGCGAAAACTTAGGCTTCGTGTTCCAGGACTTCAACCTGCTCGATACCTTTTCCCTGCGTGACAACATTTATCTGCCGCTCGTGCTGGAAGGAAAAAAATACGAGGAGATGAGTCTTCGGGCAGAGCCGATTGCGAAAAAACTCGGCATCACCCAGATCCTCAATAAATACCCATATGAGGTATCCGGCGGACAGAAGCAGCGTGCAGCCGTTGCGCGTGCGCTGATTACCAATCCGGAACTGGTTCTTGCGGATGAGCTTTCCGGCGCGCTCGATTCCCATGCAGCGGATGGCCTCATGCAACTGTTCGGGGAGATCAACGAGGAGGGCCAGACGATTGTTATGGTAACGCACAGTGTGAAGGCGGCCTGCTCGGCGAAACGTGTGCTGTTCATCAAGGATGGCGAGGTCTTCCACCAGCTGTATCGCGGTTCTTTAGGGCGCGATGAGATGTATCAGAAGATCTCCGATACGCTGACAATTCTTGCGACGGGTGGTGAACGGGATGAATAATCTGCTGTATGCCAGACTGGCAAAAACAAATTTGAGCAAAAACCGTCAGAATATTCTTCCGTATCTGCTGTCATGCATCGGCACGGTGGTGATGTTTTTTATCATGGATACACTGGCGCAGGGAAGTGGCTTTGATCCCATGATCGGAAAAGATACGATCCTGACAGTGATGGGGATGGGAACCTATATCATTGGCCTGTTCGCGGTGATTTTTCTGATCTACAGCAACAGTTTTCTGGCAAAAAGAAGAAAAAAAGAGTTCGGTCTGTTCCAGATTCTCGGCATGGAGAAAAAGCATCTGGCGAAGATCCTCTTTTTTGAGAGTCTGTATCTGTGGGCGGCATCGCTTGGAATCGGTATTCTGCTCGGTGTGTTGCTGTACCGCCTGCTGTTTCTGGTGCTGATGAAGCTGACCGGACTGAACGGAACAATTGGTTTTGCGTTCAGTGCAAAAGCCGTGGGAAGTACGATGCTGCTGTTCGGCCTGACTTTTGTGATCAATTTTCTCTTAAGCCTTCGCCAGATCCACGTCTCACAGCCGGTCGAACTGCTGCACGGCGGCGCGCAGGGTGAGCGGGAACCGAAAACGAAGCTTTTGACGGCGGTTCTTGGATTCATGCTTCTTGGTGTTGGCTATTATCTGGCTCTGACCAGCCAATCCTCGATGGACGCACTTGATAAGTTTTTTAATGCAATCGCCTTGGTTATGGTGGGAACGTACTGCCTATTTTCTGCTGGAAGTATTGCATTTTTGAAAATTCTGAAGAAAAACAAGAATTACTATTACCAGACACGCCATTTTACAAGCATTTCGGGCATGCTGTACCGCATGAAGCAAAATGCGGTCGGTCTTGCGAATATCTGTATTCTGTCAACGGGTGTGCTTCTGGTTATCTCCATCAGCACATGTCTGTGGACGGGAATTGAGGAGGTTACCTATACGCGGTTTCCACATCAGATTTCGATCGAAGCAAATACTGGCGTGAGCGGCATTATGAAGACGGTGGAACCGGTCAGTCAGAAGATGATAGAGGAAGTGAAAACTGGGATTGATCAGCATCTGGAAGAAAAGCAGCTCAGAAAAAAGTATGAAAGTGATCAGAGATACTATGTTATGCTTGCTGATGTAGATAGAAACAAAGTAGAAAAAACACAGTCAGATGATGCTGCGGCGAGTACACTGATAAAGATTATGGAAGAGTCGGAGTACGAACAGGTAACCGGCGAACAGGTAGAGCTGGAACCAGGGCAGGCTCTGGTTTTTCAGGCAAAACAGAAAAATTATGGATATGACACGATTGAACTGGGAAATCAGACGTATGAAGTAAAAAAATGGAATACCGATAAGAAATCGTACATTCTGGATGAGAAGACGCAGGTGTATGAGACAATGACGGTGGTGACGCGGAACCATGAAGCAAAGGAAGCGTATGCGGCTGTGCAGGGAAAGGAGCCAGAAGGATACAGTTGGGAATATGCTCTGGATCTTATCGGGGATGCCGGCGAACAGATCACAGTTGGAGATGAGGTTGAGACGATACTGACGGAGTCATCTTTTAACGGATGGGTGGAAGTGCGCGAAAAAGAGCGCAATACGGTTTACAGTCTGTATGGTTCACTTCTGTTTTTAGGTGTTTTCGTCGGTGCGCTGTTTTTGATGGGTGCCGTTATGATTATCTATTACAAGCAGGTTTCAGAAGGCTTCGATGACCGAAAACGGTTCCAGATTATGCAGAAGGTCGGCATGAGCCGCAAAGAAATCCGTCAGACGATTCAGTCACAGGTGGTAACGGTCTTTTTCATGCCGCTCGCGGTGGCCGTGGTGCATACAATGGTAGCGTTTCCATTGACCAGGCGTATCATGGCAATGCTGAATTTCCCGGACAGCAATCTGTTCCTGGCTGCAACAGCGATTACGATTGCGGCGTTTGCCGTGGTTTACCTGATCGTCTATGTGCTGACGGCGCGGGCGTATTACAAAATTGTGGAATAAGAAGATGTACTTTTTTTAATACATCGAAGCGCCTTTGAAAAAAACTTAACAAAAAAATAATAAGAAAAAGACATCCGGCGCAGACGGAAAATCTGCGGGGGATGTCTTTTTGGTTGTTCTATTTATAAATGCCGTTGATAGTAACTTTGAAAAGAGCTTCCTTTCCATTGAGTTCGTCTTTTCCATAGTCTTCCGGGAAAGTGACGGTTACATCTACGCTGTCGCCCGGGTGATGGCCGATGAGCTGTTCTTCAAAGTCATCGATGTAAGTGTGGGAGCCGATCACAAGATCAGCGCCGTTTCCTTTTGTGTTTCCACCTTCAAATTCCACGCCGTCAATGGAGCCGACATAGTCGATATTGACGGTATCACCGTCCTCAATGGTGAGGGAAGTGTCGGTCTGCAAAGAGGCAGAAGCCGAAGTGGAGGCTGATGAGGCGGATGCGGCCGATGAGGCTGTGGAGGTATCCTCCGAGGCACTTTTGACAGAGAGTCGTTTGGAATCGAGTACGCTGGCAATAATAAGGCCGACGATCACAACGACAATCAGAGCTGGTCCGGCCCAGCTCCAGATCTTTTTGTAATGCGCTACGTTCGCTTCGTGCTCCCGCTCTTTGGCACGCCGTTCCCTGGCAGCTTTTCTGTTTTCTTTGTTCATAAAAAGGATCTCCTTTGCGCTTTTACGACTGCAATCGTATTTTATAATATCAAGTATATCATAAAAATATGGTAAAAGTGTGAAAAAAATAACACGATCCAACATTGTCAATGCTCAAAAATGACGATATAATGAGTGCAAGTGAGTCAAATGAAAATTTATTTTCATTTGACGAACGACGAATGTCGCTTACGCGGCAGCGTAAGATTGAGTGCAAGTGAGTCAAATGAAAATTTATTTTCATTTGACGAACGACGAATGTCGCTTACGCGGCAGCGTAAGATTGAGTACAAGTGAGAAAACGCGGCGAGTAAGGGAGTGAATAAAATGGATGACTGGAGTAGTTTCAGAACGACGACATCCGAACAGCAGCGCCTCCGGGCTGCACTTTCCGGCTTTTGTGAATCGCAGGATCTTCCGGAAGAACAGCGAGCCGCATATACTGCATACCTGCGGAAACGCATTCGTCCCGCTGTCGAAATGCTGATTCGTGAGGATGATTTTTCAAAGCTGGAACGTATTCTGCAGACCGGATGGCTGTCCGATGCAGACCGAAAACGTTTTCTCAACCTTGCCGCCGACCAGCAGAAATGGCAGGCCTTCCGCATTCTCCTGAACCGGAGCTCACAGGATCCGATGCAGGAGAATACGGAAAGCAGAAAAACAGAAGCTGTGGTTCAAAAAGAAAAGCCCACAAAAGAAAAAGAAGCACTGGCGCTCCGGCTTTTCGAAGAAGCCCGCAAAAACCTCTGCTGGCTGTATCCGGAACTTGGTGAAGCGATTCTTTTCTTTCGTCATCAGCCGTCCGGCAGGACAAAAACCATCACATCCGACGGTCATACGATATATTTTAACTCCGATTTTGTACTCCGCATGTGTACCGAAAATTCATCGTTCCTCAAGGAAGGCTATCAGCACCTGCTGCTGGAATGCATCCGCCGGTTTGGGAAAGAAACACTGGAGCCGAAAAAAGAAGAACAGTCCCCGGTTCCATGGCTGATGCTGGAAAAAGAAAAACAGTTTCCGGTTTCATGGCTGGTGCCGGGAAAAGAGCCGGAACTTATCGAGTCTTTTCAACCAGTCTGGAAACGTGCTGCCCGCAAGTTGGCGGAAAACTACGGCACCGGCGGCCTGCGGCGAGGCCAGAACTGCGGTGGAAAAAAAGAAACTCTGTCCGAGATCGAAAAAAGAGCGTACAATTACCGCAGCTTTTTAAAACAATTCACCGTCACCCGTGAGGAGATGGAACTGGATCTCGACAGTTTTGACCCAGTCGCCTACCATTACGGCCTGGAACACTACGGCAGTCTCCCTTTCATCGAGCCGCCAGAGACGCGGGAAGGAAACCGTCTCGAAGAGCTGGTTATCGCGATCGACACATCCGGTTCGTGCAAAAAAGAAATCGTAGCAAAATTTCTCGGTGAGACGCGCAGCATTCTTGAAGAAAAAGAAAACTTCTTTTCCCGATGGAACGTCTGCCTGATCCAGTGCGACAGCTTCGTGCAGGATGTCACGATGATCCATTCACCGAAAGAATGGGAAGCTTACCGTGAAACAATTACCATCAAGGGCCGAGGCGGAACCGATTTCCGTCCTGTCTTTCAGAAAGTGGAAGAGTTGCGGAAACAGCATGTATTCCGAAACTTAAAAGCGTTGATCTATTTTACCGACGGAGACGGAATTTATCCCGAACAAAAGCCAGATTACGAGACGGCATTTGTCTTTGTCAGACAGACCGAAAAAATGAATCTTGTCCCAAAATGGGCAAAAAAACTGCTGACAGAAGAATGTACTCTTTGAACACAACTGACAAAAAAGCATCTCGCAAAATCAAACACAGAAAGATTTCGAGAGTACATAAAGAGTGCACAAGATAAGAGAGAACATATGAACATACAAGAAGCAAAAGAGACAATTGAAAAAGCCCTGCGCGCATACTTTGCAAGAGATGAAATTGGTTTTCCACTGGTTCCCCTCCGGCAGCAGCGTCCCATTCTCCTGATCGGCCCGCCGGGCATCGGAAAAACGGCAATTATGGAGCAGATCGCAGAAGAGTGCGGTGTGGGGCTTGTCGCCTACACGATGACACACCATACGCGTCAGAGTGCCATGGGCCTTCCGGAGATCTGCAAACGTGAAATCGAAGGGAAAACGGTACATACAACGGAATACACGATGAGCGAGATCATCGCCTCGATCTATGACCGCATGGAGCAGACCGGAAAGAAGCGGGGTATCCTCTTTCTCGATGAAATTAACTGCGTCTCCGAGACCCTCGCTCCGGTAATGCTGCAGCTTTTGCAGGACAAAAAATTCGGCAATCAGCACATCCCGGATGACTGGCTGATCGTGGCCGCCGGAAATCCGCCGGAATATAATAAATCTGTGCGGGAATTTGATGTGGCAACGCTTGACCGTGTGCGGAAGATCGAGGTGCTTCCCGAGCTTTCCGTCTGGCTCTCCTATGCAGAGAAAAATCAGATCCACAGCGCCGTGACAACGTACCTTATGGCACACAGTGACCATTTTTATTCTGTTTCGCAGGAAGCGGATGAGAAGCGTTTTGTGACAGCACGCGGCTGGGAGGATTTGTCGGCAGTGCTGAAAAGTTATGAAATCCTGCATTTTCCGGTCGACGAAGCACTGATCGGACAATATTTGCAGGAAGAAAAGACGGCGGAGGAATTCAGCTCGTACTACAGGATTTACGAAAAATATGGACAGGATTACGGTGTAGAGGAGATTCTGACCGGTGCATTTTCCGGAAAAATCATGGCAGAAAAACAGAAGATGGCGGCAAATGGTTCCGCAGAAGAGCGATCTGTACTGCTGTCTCTGTTTCATGCGGCACTTCAGAAAGAGGCATCCGGCTGCCAGAAGCAGGAGCACACGGCAAAGGAGCTCTCCGAGTGCTTTCGCCAGTTTACCGGGCTTTGCAGGCAGAAAAAAGATGAGACATACGCATCCTGGCTACAACAGAAAGAGCAGGGATTTGCAGTGTGCAAACAGCAGGGACTGCTGAAAAAGGGCGAGGAAGAAACGAATGCGCGGGTCTTGAAAAAGTTAAAAAAACTCGAGGAGACCGCTAAAAAATGTCGCAAAACCGATTCAGATCAGATGAAAGAGCTTTTTGAAACGGTATGTGAACTGGAACAGGAAAAAGTGGAGAAGGAAGTAAAGGATGTGAAACTGCAGATCCGCCGTGCCGCTGAATTTTTACAGAACAGCTTTCCGGGCGGAGCAGAAGTGGTGCTGTTTGAAGCAAATCTGGCGCGAAGTCCAGCGTTACGGAGCTTTTTGATTGAGAAAAGCATGGATGCCAAATGATAAGCTGCCACTTTGTAAAGAAGAAAATGGTTCTGAAAAGCCCATTTCTGGAGAAAAATGATTTGAAAGGAAGAGGAAGAACAGGACAGAGGAAGGAAGAAAAAGATGAATTATAAAATGATCCTGCAGTACGATGGCACGCGCTATAACGGCTGGCAGAAGCAGGGAAATACGGACAACACGATTCAGGGCAAGCTCGAAACGCTGTTGTCCAGAATCGCAGGAGAGCCGGTGGAGATCCACGGCGCGGGCAGAACCGATGCCGGCGTCCATGCGGCGGGACAGGTCGCAAATGCAAAGTTCCATACGGATCTATCCGATGAAGAACTTCTGCAGACAATCAACCATTATCTGCCGGAAGACATCGAAGTCACCAGCCTCGCGCGGATGCCGGAGCGCTTCCACAGCCGTCTGAATGCGGTGGACAAAACATACGAATACCGTATCGTGATCGATGGCAGAAAGCATGTTTTCGAGCGGAAATACGTGTATTTTCCGGAAGCACCGCTCGATGTGGAAAAAATGAAAGAAGCATCGAAAGCGTTTATCGGAACGTATGATTTCAGGAGCTTCTGTGCCAACAAACGTATGAAAAAATCGACGGTACGGACGATTACCGGAATTGATTTCTGCGAGAAAGACGGGATTCTTATCATTTCCTATACCGGAACCGGTTTTCTGTACCACATGGTGCGGATCCTGACCGGAACGCTTGTGGAGGCCGGGATGGGAAAACGGGATATCGCATCAATGACGGAGCTTCTCAAAGCAAAAAATCGCGAAAGTGCGGGTTTTCTTGCACCGGCATGCGGACTCCTGTTAAAAGAAGTCCGATATGAATAACCGAAATAATCAGGGCAATGCACCAGCCTTTTTTGCATAAAAAACCGAAAAAAGGCTGTGAATTGATAAATGCAGCATAGAAAAGAGAAAGGATGAGGTGAAAAGCATGTTTCAGAAGAAAAGAAATACTTTTCATGGCGGCGTTCACCCGTACGAGGGAAAAGAGCTCTCCAAGGACAAACCGATTGTCAAAGCGCAGCCGGGCAACTTATTGTATTACGCAGTGTCACAGCACATCGGAGCGCCTGCTGTGCCGATCGTACAAAAAGGCGACCATGTAAAAGCGGGACAGAAAATCGCAGAAGCGGGAGGATTTGTTTCGGCTCCTGTTTACGCATCGGTTTCCGGCACGGTAAAAGGAATTGAGAAAAAAGTTTCCGCAGCCGGTTCCCCGGTAGACTGTATCGTTGTGGAGAACGACGGGGTGTATGAAAAAGAAACATTTGAGGAGTGCCCGCACTGGGAAAAACTCGACGCAGATACGATACGGAACAAGATCAAAGAGGCCGGAATCGTGGGAATGGGAGGTGCAGGCTTCCCGACACACGTCAAAGTATCCCCGAAAGATCCGTCAGCGATTGACCACATTCTCGTCAATGGAGCAGAGTGTGAGCCGTATCTGACGAGCGACTATCGCAGAATGCTCGAAGAGCCGGAAAAGGTGATCGGAGGCTTAAAAATCATGCTGCATATGTTCCCGAAAGCAAAGGGAATCATCTGCATTGAGGACAACAAACCGGACTGTATCGCGAAATTTTGCGAGCTGGTGCTTCCGGGGGACAATATTGAGGTTTTGGAACTTAAAACGAAATACCCGCAGGGTGCCGAGCGTATGCTGATCTATGCAGCAACGGGACGAAAGGTAAATTCCTCCATGCTGCCGGCGGACGCGGGCTGTATCGTGGACAACATCGACACCGTAACCGCTATTTACCAGGCAGTCCGCTTCGGCGAACCGCTGATGAGCCGTATTGTTACCGTGACGGGAGATGCAGTACAGAATCCATGCAACTTTGAAGTGCCGGTCGGCATGCTCTTGTCCGAACTTTTAGAGCAGGCAGGCGGTCTGAAACATGAGGCAGCTAAGATCATCTGCGGAGGCCCGATGATGGGAAGAGCATTGTTTACAATGGATGTTCCTGTTACTAAGACAACATCTGCACTGACCTGCCTTACGGAGGATGAAGTATCTGCGCTGGCACCATCTGCCTGCATCAACTGCGGACGCTGTGTTTCCGTCTGTCCGGGTCAGATTCTTCCGGCCCGCCTTTCTGTTTTTGCGGAGCACGGTGAGGAAGAGAAGTTCCTGAAATATGGCGGAATGGAGTGCTGTGAATGTGGCTGTTGTTCCTTTATCTGCCCGGCAAGACGTCCGCTGACGCAGGAGATCAGCTCAATGCGTAAAGTGCTTCTGGCAAAGAGAAAGAAGAAATAGGGGGACCTTACATATGAATGGATTATTACACGTATCATCTTCCCCGCACGCACGGTCCAAGGTAACGACGGATAAAATCATGTTTGCCGTCCTGCTTGCCCTTGCCCCGGCAGCCTGCGTGGGAATCTGGAATTTCGGCCTTCGGGCGCTGCTTCTGATTGTGATTTCGATGGCAGTCTGTCCCCTGACGGAATATCTGTATGAAAAAGGAATGAAGAAACCGGTGACGATTGCCGACGGCAGTGCACTGGTAACCGGCCTTCTGCTGGCCATGAACATGCCGGTGCAGGCGCCTCTTTGGATGCCGGTGATCGGCGGTGTGTTTGCAATTCTCGTCGTAAAACAGCTTTTCGGCGGTCTTGGCCAGAACATTATGAACCCGGCGCTTGCAGGAAGATGCTTCCTTTTGATTTCCTTCCCGGGTCATATGACCAACTTCGCTGCCCCGGCAGCCGCACATCTTGTGGATACCGTATCCGGTGCGACACCGCTTGCCGCAGCAAAAGCAGGAGAGCAGGTGAATCTGCTGTCCATGTTCCTTGGGAATACGGCCGGAACGATCGGTGAGACTTCCGCACTGGCCCTTCTGATTGGCGGCATTTTCCTTGTCTGCATTCATGTGATTGACCTCAATATTCCGCTCATCTACATCGGAACAGAGCTTTTATTTGCCCTGATTTTCGGCGGCCACGGTTTTGATATCAACTTCCTTGGCGCGCATCTTTTTGGCGGTGGTCTGATGCTCGGCGCATGGTTCATGGCAACCGATTACGTTACCCGTCCGATCACAAAGAAGGGACAGTATATCTACGCGGTCATTTTAGGACTTCTGACCGGTGTATTCCGTATCTTTGGAAATTCGGCAGAGGGCGTTTCCTATGCCATCATCTTTACCAACCTTCTGGTTCCGCTCATTGAGCGCGTGACCGTGCCGGTTGGATTCGGAAGAGGAGGCAAGAAAAAAGCATGAACAAAATCATAAAAAACGCACTGATTCTTGCGGCGATCACGCTGATTGCCGGATTGCTTCTCGGGGCGGCACATCAGGTAACCCTGGAGCCGATCCAGAAACAGCAGGAGAAAGAAAAACAGGAATCCTGTCAGAACGTATTCCCGGAGGCAGCTTCCTTTGAAGAAGTAACAATGAGCGATGCAGAACAGGCAGAGCTTACGGCAGCACTGATCGGCCACGGTTTTGAAGCACAGACGATTGACGAACTGCTGCTTGCAAAAGACGCATCCGGCGCGACGATCGGCCTGGTTGAGATCATCTCCACAACCGAAGGCTATGGCGGCGGCATGCAGTTCTCGATGGGAATTGCATCGGACGGAACGACAAAAGGAATCTCTTTCCTGTCACTTTCCGAGACGGCCGGCCTTGGTATGCGTGCCGACACAGACGATTTCAAGAATCAGTTCAAGGATAAAAACGTAGAAGCATTCTCCTACACAAAATCCGGCGCATCCGCGGATGATGAAATCGATGCGCTGAGCGGAGCAACTCTGACAACGAACGCTGTAACAAACGGTGTCAATGCAGGAATCTGCTGTTTTAACTACTGCAACGAATCCGGTCTGCTTTCCGGAGAGGGAGGGAACTCATGAGAAAAGATACGCCGCTGGAACGGCTTTATAATGGTATCATAAAAGAAAACCCGACCTTCGTCATGATGCTGGGTATGTGTCCGACGCTTGCGGTTACCACTTCTGCAAAGAACGGTATCGGCATGGGCCTTGCGACGATGGTCATCCTGACCGCCTCCAACCTGATGATTTCCCTGCTTCGGAAAATCATCCCGGACGGCGTGCGTATGCCAGCATACATCGTTGTTGTGGCATCGTTTGTAACCATCGTGGAATTTTTGATGGAAGGTTTTATTCCGGCACTCTATTCCGCCCTTGGCATCTACATCCCGCTGATCGTTGTAAACTGTATCATCCTGGGACGCGCCGAGGCATATGCTGGAAAACATGGTCCGATCCCGTCTTTATTTGATGGTATCGGCATGGGCCTTGGATTTACCGTCGGCCTGACCCTGATCGGTATGTTTCGTGAGCTGATCGGAGCTGGAACCCTGTTCGGTATCCAGGTAATGCCGAGTGCTTACGAGCCGGTCAACATCTTCATCATGGCGCCGGGTGCATTCCTTGTGCTGGCAATGCTCGTTGCGGTGCAGAACCGCATCAAACGCCAGAAGTCAGAGAAAACCGGAAAACCGGCAGTCCCGGCAGAAGAGACCGGCTGTATGGCATGCGCCAATAAGGCATACTGCCAGGCTGTGAAAGGAAAGGAGGAAGCGAAATGAAAGAACTGATTTTAATTGCGATCGGTGCGGCGCTGGTGAACAACGTTGTCTTAAGCCAGTTCCTCGGCATCTGTGCTTTCCTCGGTGTTTCCAAAAAGATGGATACGGCGGCCGGCATGGGCGGAGCGGTTATTTTTGTCCTCACGATTTCTTCATTTGTGACAAGTCTGATTTACAAATTTATCCTGGCACCGGCAGAACTTGATTATCTGAAAACGATCGTTTTCATTCTTGTCATCGCGGCGCTGGTACAGCTCGTTGAGATGTTCCTGAAAAAGACGATTCCGTCTCTGTATCGAGCGCTCGGCGTTTACCTTCCGCTGATTACAACAAACTGCGCGGTACTCGGTGTGGCACTCATCAACGTACAGAAGGATTACACGATTCTGCAGGGTACGGTTTACGGTCTGGCAACCGCAATCGGCTTTACGATTGCCATGGTGCTGATGGCCGGCCTGCGGGAAAAGATGGAGTACAACGATATCCCGGAGTCATTCAAAGGAATGCCGATCGTTCTTCTTACGGCTATGCTGATGTCAATGGCATTTATGGGATTTTCCGGAATGATCTAGGAGGGATGAAGAGATGAATGGTATTTTAGCAGCCACCCTGATGGTGGGTGGAACCGGCCTTTTGATTGGTATTCTCCTTGGAATTGCCGGAAAGAAGTTTTATGTGGAAGTGGACGAGCGCGAGACGAAGGTCCGTGAAGCGCTGCCGGGCAACAACTGCGGCGGCTGCGGTTACCCGGGCTGTGACGGAGCGGCGGCTGCAGTGGTAAAGGGTGAAGCCCCGATTTCGGTCTGTCCGGTCGGCGGAGCGCCGGTTGCGGCAGCGATCGGTGCCATTATGGGACAGGAAGCCGGAGCACAGGAGCGCAGAAAAGCAGTGGTACGGTGCGCCGGTACGTGTGACGTGGCAAAGAACAAGTATGAATACACGGGTGCAAGGGACTGCTCCTACGCTGGTTTTGTACCGGGCGGCGGTCCGAAGAGCTGCGGAAACGGATGTCTTGGTTTTGGAAACTGCGTGAAGGCATGTAAGTTTGATGCGATCCATATTGAAAACGGCATTGCCGTTGTGGACGGCGAAGCGTGCAAGGCATGCGGTGCCTGCGTGAAGGCCTGTCCGAGAAATCTGATCGACCTGATTCCGTATGAGCAGAGGATCACGGTGAAATGCCGCTCAACCGAGAAGGGCAAGGCGGTGATGGCAGCGTGTGAGATCGGCTGTATCGGATGTAAGAAGTGCGAGAAGAACTGCCCGTCGGATGCAATTCACGTTGTGGACCAGCGCGCGGAGATCGACCCGGCAAAATGTACAGGCTGCGGCCTCTGCGCGGAGAACTGCCCGCGGAAGTGTATTATGGTAGAAAAATAAAAATGAGAAATTCCATGCTGTGGGAGGGAACTTCTGCGGCGTGGAATTTTTGCTTTTCGGTGATATCGTGTTAGCCAATGCCGGGGGTGGCTGGCTTGACTTGAATTTGGGAAAATGATAAACTGAAAGTCAGAAAACGAGGGGCAAAAAGCTAAAAAAATATAAAATAGCAGAAAGGACGGGGCAAAAGTATGACAATGACAATGGATGAACTGATGAAAGTGCTCGATATGCAGGAGGATATTCTGCAGTTTACGCATTTTACAAATGCAGACGCATGGGAACTGGGAACGATGATCCTGATGGAGGCAAGACGGCGCGGAGCACAGGTTGGCATCATGATCCGCAGAAGCAACGGGGAAGTTGTATTCCAGTATTGTGATAACGGCATTACGCCGCACAATGTGGAGCTGATGAGACGGAAGAGCAATTCGGTGCTTCTGACGGAGCGGAGTTCGCTGCAGCTCTACATGGCAGCGACGAATGCGCCGGAGAGCGTAAAACAGATGGTACTGGACCCGAAGGAATACGCAATGCTGGGCGGAGGTTTTCCGATCTGCGTGGAAGAAGTCGGCGTTGTGGCAACCGTAGCAGTGTCCGGCATGGGACAGGTTTCGGATCATGATGTGATTGTGAAATGCATCAGCAAATATTTGCATATCGATGAAGTACCGAGAATCAGAACTGTATGAAAATGATGATTGAAACTAAATTTTGTGTATGATACAATGTCACCGGCAAAAAGACATGACAGTTCCATCAGGGACAACAAAACCCCCGTGAGCGGCAACTCACGGGGGTTGGTTTATGTCAGCAGGTTTTGCATATCTTCCGGCAGTGGTGCGTGGAAGTTTAAGGGTTCTCCGGTGATCGGATGGACGAAGGAGAGCGATGCAGAGTGAAGTGCCTGGCGGGGGAAAGTGCCGGGAGTTTTGTTGTAGAGGGTATCGCCGAGCAGCGGATGGCCGATGTAAGCCATGTGGACGCGGATCTGGTGGGTGCGGCCGGTTTCGAGATTGAGTTCGAGATGGGAGAAAACGGAGCAGTGCGCGAGGGTGCGGTAATGGGTTACGGAGCGCTCGCCGGAGGCAAAGTCGACGGTGCGCTGGATGAGGGAGCCGTTGAGGCGGGCGATCGGTGCGTCGATGGTGCCGGATGCAGCGGTTTCGCCGAGGGCGAAGGCCTGATACGTGCGGTGGATTTCGCGGGAGCGCATGGCCTGGGAGAGAACGGCGGCGCTTAAGGCGTGCTTGGCGAGCACGATAAGGCCGGTGGTGTCGCGGTCGAGGCGGTTGATACAGCGGTAGACGAAGGGTTCACCTTTCTGTTCAAAATACCATGCAATGCCGTTTGCCAGCGTATTTTCATAATTTCCAATCGACGGATGAATCGGCGTATCAGCGGGTTTATCCACAACGAGGATGTCGTCATCCTCATACACAACCGAAAACGGAACCGGCCGCGGCAGAATTCCGTCGGAGGGTTCTGTTTCGACAAGGTGCGTTTCGATCACATCCCCGGCGTGCACGGCCTGGCTCGTCCAGGCGCGGACGCCGTTTCGGAAAATGCCGTCCTCTGTGCGTTTTAAGCCCGTAATAATATGGCGCGAATATCCATGCCGGCGGAGAAACCATTCCACAGTCAGATTTTCCCGTTCCTCCTCCGGCGAAATCACATATGTAAACCTGTGTCCCATACACAAAACCTCCGTTTCTATAGCTTTTTTATCGAATGAACCCTGTCATTTCGGGGCAAAATTTCAAAAAGAGACTTTCCCAGTCTTTCGCAAGTATAGCCGAAAACAGATGGAAAAGCAAGAAACTTACCTTTCTATAGCGAAAATATAAAAAAGTATAAAAGTTTCATGAAATGTCAGAATTTGATTGATTTTAGCGAAAGAAAAGTTTATGCTACTAAAAAAGAAAGAAAATCAAGAAACAGGAGGGGATACAGATGAAACAGGTGCAAAAACCGAAAAAACCCATAATTTTTTATTATGTGATTGCGCTGATCGTCATTCTGCTGTTAAATCTTCTGCTTTTCCCGAGACTTCTCGAGCCAAAAGTAACAGAAGTTGATTACGGAAAATTTTTGCAGATGGTAGATAACAACGAAATCAGCGAAGTCCAGATCCAGTCAAATGAGATTATTTTCAGCGACAAATCAAGCCCGGCGAATTATTATAAGACGGGTGTGATGAATGATTACAAGCTGGTAGATCGTTTATATGAGGCAGGTATTACCGAATTCGGAACGCCGATCATAGAGCAGATGTCGCCACTCATGGAATTTCTTTTAACATGGGTAATACCGATCGTTGTGATGGTTGCGCTCGGACAGTGGCTGATGAAACGCATGACGAGCAAGATGATGGGCGGCATGGGAAATGCGATGAGCTTTGGAAAGAGCAACGCCAAGGTTTATGTACAGTCCGAAACCGGCATTAAATTTGCAGATGTTGCCGGAGAGGATGAGGCAAAAGAAATTTTACAGGAGATTGTTGACTTCCTGCATAATCCCAAAAAATATGAAGAAATTGGTGCAAAAATGCCGAAAGGAGCACTGCTTGTCGGCCCTCCAGGAACCGGTAAAACGCTGCTTGCAAAGGCAGTAGCCGGAGAGGCAAATGTTCCGTTCTTCTCCATTTCCGGTTCTGAGTTTGTCGAGATGTTCGTCGGCATGGGAGCTGCGAAGGTGCGTGACCTGTTCCAGCAGGCAAATGAGAAAGCACCGTGTATCGTCTTTATCGATGAGATCGATACCGTCGGCAAAAAACGTGACGGCGGCGGATTCTCCGGAAACGACGAGCGTGAGCAGACCCTGAACCAGCTGCTTGCCGAGATGGATGGATTCGATGGAAAGAAAGGCGTTGTCATTCTGGCAGCGACGAACCGTCCGGATTCCCTGGACCCGGCACTTCTTCGTCCGGGCCGTTTCGACCGCCGTGTGCCGGTTGAACTGCCTGACTTAAAAGGCCGTGAGGAAATCCTGAAAGTCCATGCGAAAAACATCCGCGTGGGCGACAATGTCGATTACAATGCGATCGCACGTATGGCATCCGGTGCTTCTGGTGCAGAACTTGCCAATATGATCAACGAGGCAGCACTCCGTGCCGTCCGTGATGGAAGAAAATTCGTCACCCAGGCGGATCTGGAGGAGAGCGTTGAGGTTGTCATCGCCGGATACCAGAAGAAGAATAAGATCATGACCGACAAAGAGAAACTGATCGTTTCCTACCACGAGGTCGGCCATGCACTCGTCGCAGCACTGCAGAGCCATTCCGCTCCGGTTACGAAGATCACCATTATCCCGCGTACGTCCGGCGCCCTCGGCTATACGATGCAGGTGGATGAAGATGAGCATAATCTGATGAGCCGTGAAGAGCTGGAAAATAAAATTGCAACCCTGACCGGCGGCCGTGTGGCAGAGGATCTGGTGTTCCATTCCATCACGACAGGTGCTTCGAACGATATCGAGCAGGCAACGAAGGTGGCAAGAGCCATGATCACCCGCTTCGGTATGAACGAGGAATTTGGTATGGTTGCATTTGAGACGGTAACGAACCAGTACCTCGGCGGTGACACTTCCCTGGCATGCTCCGAATCGACAGCAGCACAGATTGATGAGAAGGTTGTTGCAGCAGTCAGAAAACAGTACGACAAAGCAGAGCAGCTCTTAAAAGATAACATGCCGAAACTCCACGAGCTGGCAAAATATCTGTATGAGAAAGAGACGATCACAGGTGATGAGTTTATGGAAATCCTGAATTTATCCCCGGATCAGCTCACGACAACGAGAATGGAAACAAACTAAAAAGCGATAAAAGCAGATGAGAATCCCGCGTTTCAAGGCGACTTCAGCCTTGCGCGGGATTCTTTCTTGTGCTATAATGCTGTAATGCGAAATTATGACACAAAAAGACAGATTTTTTTAGGATAGACCAAGAGAACATAAGGAGAAACGCAATGAAGAAAAAACAGGCATGGAAAGTGATGGGTGCTGTCCTTGCGGGCACACTGGTATTTTCCGATGCAGTTCCGCTCCGTGCCAGCGCATCGGCAGGAACGGAAAAAAGCGCAGTACAGAACGAAACTGTCTCCGGAACGGAGAACGGTACAGAGACAAAACGGGCAGCCGTTTATGTGAATCTGAAAACCGGCGATGATACGGCAGACGGTACAACGGCAGAGACAGCAGTAAAAACCGTGGAAAAAGCACAGGAGCTTCTTGCGGTTGCAGCGGCAGAACTGCAGGCGGACGGGAAAACAACCGAAAAAAACACTGCTGCAGATACCAGCAAAACGGCAGCGGAGGAAGCAGCAGAAAAATATCTGGTATTCGTCGGAATGGATGAAAAAGAGCTGGAAACGTATCGAAAGAAACAGCAGAAAACAGACTTCAGGGGAAGAGTAACAGATACCGTTTTTGCGGCAGATGAAATCGTGGTGACAGAAGCCGGATATGAGGCTGTTCTGGCAGCAGAAAAAGCAAAAGAAACGGTTTCGGAAACACCAACGCTTGCGCCAGGCGAGTCTCCGGCACCGGATGCGGCAGAAGATACCGTAACACCAACTCCGGGTCCGACGGAAACGCCGGATGCAGAGCCAACCGCAGAACCAACGGTGACCCCGGACGCAGAACCGACGGAAACGCCGGACGCAGAGCCGACCGTAACGCCGGCGGAGGAACCAACGGCAACTCCGACACCGGATGCGGACAACGGAGAAGATACAGGGGATACACCAACGGCAGCGCCGACACCGGATGCGGAACCGACCGTAACGCCGGAAGTAACTCCGACGACAGCACCGGGCGAGAATACCGATGACAGTGAAAATCCGGAGAATCCGGAAACTCCGGCAGAAGATCCAACCGTGACACCTGCCCCGGATGATACAGCAAAAGACGATCCTGCAGCAGATGATACAAACCAGGACGATACAAACCAGGATAACCAGAACGGAACGGGAAATGATGCATCATCGGACCAGTGGAAACAGGATGAAAATCTGGATGACCTTGTAAAAGATGAAATTCAGAAAGAAAACGAAACCGTAAAAAATTTCGATGAAATTTCCAATCCATCCGGTACGGACAGCACAGAAGACGGCTATCTGATCTCCAATGTCTCTCTTTTGATCCAGCCGGTGGCAGTAAGTCTGTCCAGAAGCCTTGTATCAGAGGAGCAGACGGAAACAGCAGAAGCTGAGACGGCGGACGAAGGCGAGCATGAACTGCTTGCAGCTGCAGAGCAGAAATCCAACCTGAGTGCAGGTGAAATGACAGCAAGTGCAGCCGATGACGTAAGTACGCTGCGTGCCGCAGGAACGATCCTTGTAGGACCGGACAACTACGGAACGAATAAGACATCCACTCCGACTCCGACAGCCACACCGTCGAAGAGCAGCAGTAACAACAGCTCTTCCAATTCCAATACCGGAAGCACAAAGATTCCGCAGAAGAAGACACAGACCACTGTAAGCATCCGCAGCATCCCGGTCAACACCGGCGATGAGACGATGGTGCTTCCGCTGGCGATCAGCTCCGCACTTTCTGCAGCCGTTATGTTCTGCATGGCATTCCTTCAGATGCAGGCGAAACGCGCAAAGAGCATGGCCGCATGGCTGGAATTCAAAAAGAATCATCCGTTTGACGAAAAATAAAGAAACAGGCATATCCGGAAAAGCCATTCCATACATTTACAGTATGGGAGGGCTTTTTCTTATGGAAGAAAAGAAAACATGGGCGGTGGGTGCGGGCAGCGGGATCAGCTGGCTGAAGGCTCTTCTCGTTTCCTATCTGATCTCGGTGCTTCTTCTTTTGCTGCTGTCTTTCCTGCTCTGGAAATTTTCCTGGAAGGAAAGCTGGGTGCAGGCGGGCATTGTGGTGATCTATCTGGCATCAAGCTTTTCCGGCGGAAGAATGGCAGGAAACATGGCGGGAAAACGGCGGTTTCTCTGGGGCATCTGCTTTGGAATCGTGTATTTTGCCATTCTGATCATCGTCTCCGCAGTCTTCCTGCCGGGCGGATTTGCCGGAGCCGGAAGACTTCTGTGGGCGGCAGCAGTCTGTGCCGTCGGCGGAATGGCAGGCGGAATGACGGCACACGGCAGATAAAAGCGGACAAAACAGAACATTTTTTCAAAAAACAGACTTTTAAATTTGAAAAACCTATGCTATAATGGGAAGAGCTAATGGCCGAAGACTATAAAAAAGTCGCGCGTCAACTACAATGAAGGAGGAATGTGCCATGAAACACATCAAAACTTTAAATACAAAAAGCTTACAGAACACTGTAAAAAAAGGTGGATGCGGTGAGTGCCAGACATCCTGCCAGTCCGCATGTAAGACTTCTTGCACCGTAGGCAACCAGAGCTGCGAGCATAAGTAAAAGTAATCCATAAGGACGAGTAAAAGGTGTTCCCAGAACCGGTTTCGCCGGATTTGGGAACATTCTTTTTGCCAGGCACATCAAAAAAAAGAGAGAGTTATAGAAAGGAATACCACAGTGATACATTTATATAAAAGCAATGGCTTCAACATGGTGCTGGACGTCAACAGCGGCTCCGTCCATGTTGTGGATGACTGCGTATACGATGTCCTTTCCTGCATGAACGAAGGAAAAAATGCAGAAGAGGCAGCAGAGGCGCTTAGCAGTAAATATGCCGAGCAGGACATCACCGAAGCCAGAGAAGAAATTCAGGAACTTACAGACAACGGCATGCTCTTTACAAAAGACATTTACGAAAACGCAATTGATCAGTTTTCCAACCGTCCGACCGTCGTAAAAGCACTCTGCCTCCACATTGCACACGACTGCAACCTTGCCTGTCGTTACTGCTTCGCAGAAGAGGGCGAGTATCACGGAAGACGTGCACTGATGTCCCTGGAAGTCGGCAAAAAAGCGCTTGATTTCCTGATCGCAAACTCCGGCAGCAGAAGAAACCTCGAGGTAGATTTCTTCGGCGGTGAACCGCTGATGAACTGGGATGTTGTAAAACAGCTCGTAGCCTACGGAAGAGAACAGGAGAAGTTACATAACAAGAACTTCCGTTTCACCCTGACCACCAATGGTGTTCTCTTAAACGACGAGGTCATGGAGTTCTGCAATAAAGAGATGGGCAACGTCGTATTAAGTATCGACGGAAGAAAAGAAGTTCACGATCACATGCGTCCGTTCCGCAAAGGTGCCGGAAGCTACGATCTGATCGTGCCGAAATTCCAGAAATTCGCTGAGCTTCGTCATCAGGATAAATACTATGTGCGCGGAACCTTCACGCATTACAACACAGACTTTGCAGCTGATGTTCTCCATCTGGCAGACCTCGGCTTCAAGCAGATCTCGGTTGAGCCTGTTGTAGCGCCTCCGACCGAGGACTATGCGATCCGTGAGGAAGACCTTCCGGTGATCTTCGAACAGTACGACATTCTGGCAAGAGAGATGATCAAGAGGGAAAAAGAGGGAAGAGGCTTCAATTTCTTCCACTTTATGATCGATCTGACCGGCGGACCATGTGTTTATAAACGTCTTTCCGGCTGCGGTTCCGGAACCGAGTACCTTGCGGTAACACCGTGGGGCGATTTCTATCCGTGCCACCAGTTCGTAGGACAGGAAGATTTCTGCCTCGGAAATGTTTACGAAGGCGTGAAAAAGACAGAAACTGTCAACGAATTCAAAAAATGCAACGTTTATTCCAAGAAGGAGTGCAGCCAGTGCTTTGCACGGTTCTACTGCAGCGGCGGATGCGCGGCAAACTCCTACAATTTCACAGGTAAGATCAACGATGTTTACGAGATCGGATGCAAGATGCAGCAGAAACGGATCGAGTGTGCATTGATGATAAAGGCAGCTCTGGCCGAAGATTAAAGAAAAGAGGAAAATCGCGACATGATGAAGAAGAAACAGAGTATCATCGCACTCGTCCTGGCAGCCATTGTAACAGTGCTTCTTGGATGGACGATGATCAAAGGATGGGGTCCTACCGGAACCGGTTCGATGAAGAACATCAACCTGGGTCTGGATCTGTCCGGCGGTGTCAGCATTACCTATCAGGCCGTAAAGGACAACCCGACAGACGAAGAAATGTCAGATACCCGCTACAAGCTGGAACAGCGTGCGCAGCAGTACAGCGAAGAGGCACAGGTATATCTGCAGGGCGACAACCGTATCACCATTGAAATCCCGGGTGCAACCGATGCAACCACCATTCTGGAAGAGATGGGTAAACCGGGAAGCCTGTATTTCATCAAACAGACCAACGATGACGGAACAGAAAACTACACCTACGACAGCTCGACCGGCGAGTACGTTCTGAACGGAAAAACTATCGAAGAGCTCGAGGAGGACGGCTCCGTCGTTCTGACCGGTAAAGATGTGGAGAGCGCAGAAGCCATGCATCAGCAGAACTCCACCACAAAAGCAACCGAGAGCGTCGTTCAGCTGAAAATGACCGACGAAGGAAAACAGAAATTTGCAGACGCAACCCAGGAAGCCTACAGCGCAGGAAAGAGCATCGGTATCTATTATGATGAAAAATTCGTCAGTGTACCGAGTGTAAACGCTGTGATTTCCGATGGTACTGCAGTCATCTCCGGCGGAAACATGGACTGGGATGAAGCAACCAGCCTGGCATCCACCCTCCGTATCGGTTCCCTTTCCCTGAAACTTGAGGAGATCAACTCCAGCGTCGTTGGAGCACAGCTTGGATCTGCAGCTGTTTCCACCAGTGTAAAAGCGGGAGCGATCGGCATTGTACTGATTATCCTTTTCCTTGCAATCGTATATCGCCTGCCTGGTATTGCTGCCGGATGGGCACTGCTCATCTATGTTGAGCTGAATCTGATTGCTTTAAATGCATTTGACCTGACATTGACCCTGCCTGGTATCGCAGGTGTTATCCTGTCGATCGGTATGGCGGTCGATGCGAACGTTATCATCTACGCCCGTATCGAGGAGGAGATCGGTGCCGGAAAGACGGTTCATACGGCAATCCGCGACGGATTCAAGAAGGCAGCTTCTGCCATCCTGGACGGAAACGTGACGACCCTGATTGCAGCAGCTGTTCTGTATGCGCTTGCGAGCGGAAGTGTCCGCGGATTCGCCATGACACTTGCTCTTGGTATTGTTCTTTCCATGTTCAGCGCCATGGTTGTTTCCAGACTGCTGGTCAACAGCCTGTACGGTATGGGACTGAAGGATGCGAAATACTACGGAACCAAGAAAGAGCGCAAGGGATTTCCATTTGTGGAAAAGAGAAAGATCTTCTTCACGATCTCCTGCATTCTGCTGCTTGCCGTTCCGGCCAGCATGATTTTCATGCATCAGACAAAGGGAAGCGCACTGAACTTCGGCCTTGACTTCAAGGGCGGTACTTCCATCAACGTTCCGTTCAACGAGGATTACTCCATCGAAGAGCTGGACAAAGAGGTAGAGCCGGTTGTGGAAGGCGTGACAAAAGATTCCAATATTCAGATGACAAAGGTTGTCGGAGGCAACAATGTCATCATCAAAACACGTTCTCTGACTCTGGAAGAGCGTGAGCAGGTTTACCAGGCAATGGCAGACAATTTCGGTGTCGATACTTCTGAAATCACTTTCGACAACATTTCTTCTACTGTAAGTAAAGAAATGAGCCAGAATGCGATGAAAGCAGTTATCATCGCTGTAGTCTGCATGCTGCTGTACATCTGGATCCGTTTCCGCGACATCCGTTTCGCATCGAGTGCCATCCTTGCACTGATGCACGATATCGCCATTGTATTCGGATTCTATGTGGTATCCCGTATTTCGGTCGGCAGCACCTTTATCGCGTGTATGCTGACGATCCTCGGCTATTCCATCAACAGTACGATCGTCATCTTCGACCGTATCCGTGAGAATCTGCCGGAGTTAAAGAGAGAGCCGATCGAGTCCCTGGTTGACCGCTGCATCACGGACACCCTGACCCGAAGCATTTACAGTTCCCTCACCACCTTTATCACCATCTTTGTTCTGTTCGTGATGGGAGTTTCTTCCATCCGCGACTTTGCAGCACCTCTGATGGTTGGTATCGTATGCGGAGCTTACACTTCTGTCTGCATCACAGGTGCCCTGTGGTATGTGATGAAGCACGTTGGAAAAAACAAATATGTGCCGTCCAAAGCAGTACAGAATAAGACAAAAAATAAATAAAAGCAGCAAAAACCATAAAAAGAGAAACGCCGGACCGGAAAAGTCCGGCGTTTCCTGCTAACAGGAAAGAGGAGAACATATGAAGAAAGAACGCTGGGTAGTTTCGGCAAAACGCGCCGATTTCCAGGCAATTGCGGACCGGTTCGGCATCGATCCCGTCATCGCCCGCCTGATCCGGAACCGGGATGTGACCGGGGAGAAAGAGATCGAAGAGTATCTCTTCGGTGATCTGGAGCAGCTCCACGATCCGCTGCTGATGAAGGATATGGAGCGCGCGGCAGATCTGATCGCAGAAAAAATCCGGGAGAAAAAGCCGATCCGCATCATCGGGGACTACGACATCGACGGTGTTACGGCAACGTATATTCTGCTGACCGGCTTAAAAGATCTCGGTGCCGATGTGGATGTGCGTATCCCGGACCGGATTGCAGACGGATACGGCTTAAATGAGCATCTTGTGCAGTTTGCCGCGGATGAGGGGCGGGACATGATCGTCACCTGTGACAACGGCATCGCGGCGGGCAGTCAGATCCGTCTGGCAAAAGAGCTTGGCATGACGGTTGTTGTGACGGACCACCACGAGGTTCCGTTTGAGGAGGATGAAAACGGAGAACGCCGCTACATCCTGCCGCCGGCGGACGCGGTTGTCAATCCGAAACAGAAAGACTGTTCCTATCCGTTTCCGGGCCTCTGCGGTGCGGCCGTCGCATGGAAACTGATCCAGACGATGGAGGCAAAAGCAGGTATTCCAAAGGAGCACAGCTTCCGCTTTCTGGAATTTGTCGCCATTGCGACGATCGGTGATGTGATGGATCTGCAGGGAGAAAACCGGATTTTTGTAAAAGCCGGCCTTCGGGCGCTCCATAAAACGCAGAACCTCGGCCTGCAGGAGCTGATCCGTGTGCAGGGCATCGAGGCGGAAAACGTGACACCGTATCACATCGGCTTCGTTCTCGGCCCATGCATCAACGCATCGGGACGGCTTGACACGGCGGAGCATTCGTTAAAACTGCTCTGCGCAAAGACACGTGAGGAGGCTGCAAAGCTTGCCGGGGACTTGAAAGACCTGAATGAAAGCCGCAAAGAGCTGACGCGCCAGGGTGAGGCGAAAGCAATCGAGCTCGTGGAAACCTCCCCGCTGCAGAACGACAAAGTCCTCGTCGTCTATCTGCCGGACTGCCACGAGAGCCTTGCCGGAATCATCGCTGGTCGCCTGCGGGAGCACTTCCACAAACCATCCTTCGTACTCACCAGAAGTGAGGAGGGCGTCAAGGGCTCCGGCCGCTCGATCGAAGCGTATTCGATGTATGAGGAGCTCTGCAAATGCAAAGAACTGATGACGAAATTCGGCGGCCACCCGATGGCTGCGGGCCTTTCCCTCGCAGGAGAGGAGATGATCGAACCGTTCCGCCGGGCACTGAACGATAATTCCACGCTGACGGAAGAGGATTTCGTCGAAAAAGTTGTGATCGATGTGCCGATGCCGATCACCTACATCACCAAAAATCTGATCCGCCAGTTAAGTCTCTTGGAGCCGTTCGGAAAAGGCAACACGAAACCGCTGTTCGCACAGAAAGGACTGACTGTATTAAATTACCGCATTTTTGGAAAGAATAGAAACGTGGTGAAAGTACAGCTTGCCGATGCGGGCGGATACCAGATGGATGGTGTCTATTTCGGCGAGGGAGAAGCGTTCGCCGCATACGTGGATGCACATCCGACCCTCTCGGTAGCGTACTATCCGTCGATTGATACGTGGAACGGACGCGACAAATTACAGATCAATATCCAGAGTTATTTTTAAAGATGCAGAAAAGCCGCAAATACCTGATTTTTCTGCCCTGTTTTCTATCGGAAACAAAATTGACGCAGAAGAATATTGATGCTATACTGTAAGGTGAATTGTCAAACCTTGACGAAACGGAGGAATATTTTATGAAAAAAGTAGAGGATTACGTAAGAAGTATTCCGGATTTCCCGGAACCGGGTATTATTTTCAGAGATGTAACGAGTATCCTGCAGGACGCAGACGGACTGCAGCTTGCCATAGATGAGATGCAGCATTTTGTAGAAGAAGTAGACTGTGATGTAATCTGCGGAACCGAGTCCCGCGGCTTCATTTTCGGTATGCCGATTGCTTACAATCTGCACAAACCGTTCGTGCCGATCCGTAAAAAAGGAAAACTTCCTCTGGAGACCGTCGAGGAGAGCTATGACCTGGAGTACGGCAGCGCAACGATCGAGATGCACAAAGACTCCATCAAACCGGGCCAGAAGGTAGTCATCATCGACGACCTGATTGCAACCGGCGGTACCGTGGAGGCTTGTGCAAAAATGATCGAGCGCCTCGGCGGCGAAGTAACCAGAATCGTGTTCCTGATGGAGCTTGCCGGCTTAAAAGGACGCGAAAAACTGGCAAAATATGATGTAAAATCTGTCATCCGTTACGATGGCAAATAACGTATCCAACGAAACGCAGGGGTTAATCATGAGAGCGGAGGATACATATGGAAGAAGAGAAAAGAATCAGTGAAGAAGAATTAAAGAAGGATGTGGCGGCGGCAGAAGCCAGAATCCGCAAGACGGACGATTTTACAAGTCCGGAGGAATTATACGGGGAATTGATCGCTTCTGTGAAAAAATATCATCCATCGGACGATATTTCCCTGATCGAAAAAGCATACCGCGTGGCAGCGGATGCACATAAGGACCAGAAAAGAAAGAGCGGGGAACCGTACATCATCCATCCGCTCTGTGTGGCAATTATCCTGGCAGATCTGGAGCTCGACAAGGAGTCGATCGCGGCAGGCCTTCTGCACGACGTTGTCGAAGATACCGTCATGACCGAAGAAGAGCTGACCGAGGAGTTCGGCCCGGAGGTGTCCCTGATTGTAAGCGGTGTCACGAAGCTGGCACAGCTGAAATATTCTGCGGATAAGGTCGAGGAGCAGGCAGAAAACCTGAGAAAGATGTTCCTTGCGATGGCAAAGGATATCCGTGTTATTCTGGTAAAACTGGCGGACCGTCTGCACAACATGCGGACCGCACAGTACTGGTCGCCGGAGACGCAGAAGAAAAAAGCGCGTGAGACGATGGATATTTATGCCCCGATCGCACAGCGCCTCGGTATTTCCAAGATCAAGGTCGAACTCGATGACCTTTCTCTGAAATATCTGGAGCCGGATGCGTACTATGAACTGGTGCAGAAGGTCAGCATGAAGCGGGAGCAGCGGCAGGAGTTTGTCGATGCGATCGTAAAAGAGGTGACCCGTCATATCCACCAGGCCGGCATTGAGGCAGATGTCAACGGACGAATCAAGCACTTTTTCAGCATCTACAAAAAGATGGTCAACCAGCACAAGACGCTGGATCAGATCTATGACCTCTTTGCGGTCCGCATCATCGTGGAATCCGTCAAAGACTGCTATGCAGCGCTCGGTGTCATCCATGAAATGTACACGCCGATCCCGGGCCGTTTCAAAGATTACATTGCGATGCCGAAGCCAAACCGTTACCAGTCCCTGCATACAACCCTGATCGGACCGAACGGACAGCCGTTTGAGATTCAGATCCGTACTTATGAGATGCACCGGATTGCAGAATACGGTATCGCTGCACACTGGAAATACAAAGAGGCCTCCGACGGCAAGAAACCGGGACCGGAGCAGGAAGAGGAAAAACTGACCTGGCTGCGCCAGATTCTGGAGTGGCAGCAGGACATGGCGGACAACCATGAGTTCATGAACCTCTTAAAGAGCGATCTCGACCTGTTTGCCGACAATGTTTACTGTTTCAGCCCGGCGGGCGATGTCAAAACGCTTCCGGTCGGCTCCTGTGCCATCGACTTTGCTTACTCCGTCCACAGTGCGGTCGGCAACAAGATGGTCGGAGCGAGGGTCAACGGAAAACTCGTGCCGATCGAGACGGAACTTCACAACGGAGACCGCGTCGAGATCATCACCTCGCAGAACTCCAAGGGACCGAGCCGCGACTGGCTGAAAATTGCGAAGAGTTCCCAGGCAAAGAGCCGCATCAACCAGTGGTTCCGCCAGCAGAACAAGACGGACAACATCGTCAAAGGCAAGGAAATGCTCACCAGCTATGCAAAGCTGAAGGGCAAAAACCTTGGAATCTATACGAAACCGATGTACGAAGAGGCTGTCATGAGAAAGTACGGCTTCCGCGACTGGGATTCCGTTCTTGCGGCCATCGGCCACGGCGGCTTAAAAGAGGGCCAGGTCCTCAACAAGCTGATTGAGACGTACGAAAAGCAGCATAAAAAAGAGATCACCGACGAGCAGGTGCTCGAAGCGGCATCCGGAGAGAAGGTTCTGCCGGTTGGAAAGAGCAAGGGCGGCATCGTCGTGCGTGGTATCCACGATGTGGCGGTGCGCTTTTCCAAATGCTGCAACCCGATCCCGGGAGACGAGATCGTGGGCTTTGTCACAAGAGGACGCGGCGTGACCATTCACCGCACCGACTGTGTCAATGTCCTGAATCTGCCGGAATCCGAGCGGGCGCGCCTCATTGATGCTGAATGGCAGGCAGAGGACAACGGCGGCTCTCTCTATACCGTGGAGATCAGCGTTTACGCAAACAACCGTACCGGTCTTCTGGTGGATATCTCCAAGATCTTTACCGAGCGGAAGATCGACCTTGCGGCGATGAACGTGAGAACGAGCAAGCAGGGAACGGCTTCCATCGATGTGACGTTCGACGTGCACAACAACGAAGAGCTGAACAGCATCATCGAGAAGGTGCGCCAGGTGGAGAGCGTGATTGATATTCAGAGATCGAGAGGATAAAAAGGAGAAAAGCGTATGATAAAGGTAAATTACCGGGCACTTGGAATGCTCTCGACAAACTGCTACGTTGTGGAAAATCCGGACAGCCAGAAGGTGCTGATCGTGGACCCGGGCGATTCGCCGCTGGAGATTGAACGCCAGATCGACGAGATCGACGGCGACCCGGAGGCCATTCTGCTGACCCATGGCCATTTCGACCATATGCTGGCAGCGGATGCGTTGCGGAAAAAGTACCATATCCCGGTCTATGTCCATGAAAAAGAGCAGCACCTGCTGGGGGATCCAAAGGAAAATCTTTCCGGGCTCTGGAGCAAACCGTACACGATGCAGGCGGACAAAACCGTAAAAGAGGGCGATGTGCTGCATCTCGCAGATTTTGAAATCCACGTTCTTGCGACACCGGGGCACACGGCAGGCGGTGTCTGCTACTATATTCCGGCAGCGAAAACACTTTTTTCCGGTGATACGCTGTTCTGCGAGTCCTACGGAAGATACGACTTCCCGACATCCTCCGGCAGAGAGCTGACCGCGTCGGTCAAGCGCCTGTTAAAAGAGCTTCCCGGGGATGTGACCGTGTATCCGGGCCACAACGATGAAACTACGATTGAACATGAAAAGAGGTACAATCCCCTTGCTTAATATCAGCCTTTGTTTTAACAGAAAAGATTTTGAATACGATGTGTATTCCCTGATCAAGGCATTCTATCCCGGCTGCGAGATCACCTCGTGGTACGAAGAGGATGGAGCGCCGGACGGGGAATTTGCATATTATGATAAGATCCTGTACGCGGCAGACCAGATCTGCTTTTCCATAGAAAATGAGAAGCACGAAGAGCTTTCTGCCGCGTGTGAGGCGGTGGAATATGAAAAAGACCGCCACGAAACGAAAAATGTCCTGAAACGGATGGTCTATCGCACGCTCTCGAAAGTGAGCGGAAAAGAACTTCCGTGGGGCGATCTCACCGGCATCCGTCCGACGAAAATTCCGATGAAGATGCTGGAAGAGGGCAAAACAAATGTAGAGATTGCGAAATACATGCGCGAGACCTACTACACCAGCCCGGAAAAGACGGCACTTGCAATCACGATTGCCAACCGGGAAAAGGATATTTTAAAGACGATCGACTACGAGCACGGCTACAGCCTGTACATCGGCATTCCATTCTGTCCGAGCATCTGTCTGTACTGTTCCTTCGGTTCCCATGTGTTAAGCCGCTGGGCCCATATGGTAGATCCGTATCTGGATGCGCTGATCAAAGAGCTGACCTTCATCAGCGAGCGTATGAAAGACTATACACTTGATACGATCTACATCGGAGGCGGAACGCCGACGACGCTGAATGCAGCACAGATGGAACGTCTGCTTTCGAAGGTGACAGAGCTCTTCCCGATGGATCAGGTGCAGGAGTTTACCGTGGAGGCAGGACGGCCGGATACGATCCATGAGGAGGTCTTAAAGGCCATCCGCAAATTCCCGGTGACTCGTATTTCGATTAACCCGCAGACGATGAACCAGGAGACACTGGATCTGATCGGACGCCATCATACGGTGGAGGAGATTGAAGAGAAGTTCCGCATGGCGCGTGACCTTGGTTTCGACAACATCAACATGGATCTGATCGTTGGTCTGCCGGGCGAGGACAGGGAAAAAGTGGCGCATACCCTGGAAAAAGTGGAGGCGCTGAACCCGGATTCCCTGACGGTCCATTCCCTTGCATTGAAGCGTGCGACGAGACTCAATTTGTTCAAAGACAAATATCAGGAAATCTCGTTTGAAAATTCCGCTGAGATCATGAAAATGACGATGGACAGCGCACATCGCATGGAGATGGGGCCGTATTACATGTACCGCCAGAAAAATATGGCGGGAAACTTTGAGAATGTAGGTTATTCCCGGGAAGGAAAGGCCGGTATTTACAACATTCTCATTATGGAAGAAAAACAGTCCATTCTGGCTGCAGGAGCCGGAGCATCCACGAAATTCGTGTTTGACCACGGAGAGCGCATTGAGCGGGTGGAAAATGTGAAGGATCTGAAAAATTATGTGGAGCGTATCGATGAGATGATCGAGAGAAAGCGTATCGGAATGGAGAAGTATCTGCCAAAATGAAAAAAAAATCCAGTCAGCAGCTTCACATGCTGCGATATACCCTGACCGAACAGCTCATCCACGGCATGGAAGTGAGTAATCTGGCTTACGATCTTGCGCGGGAACTGGGGTATGAAAAAGAAATTTGCTATGAGCTTGCAAAAGCGGGCGTTCTCCACGACATCGGAAAGGTTGTCCTGGAGAATTACGTAGAAGAACAGGATACGCTCGTTGTCGAGGAGATGCGCTTTGTGCGGACCCATCCCACACTGGGATATGAGCTGCTGCAGGGACGCGGATACTCCGATTTTGTGCTGGAGAGCATTCTGTACCACCATGAAAATTATGACGGAACAGGATATCCTGCGAATCTGGCAGGAGAAAAGATTCCGTTTGGGGCGCGTATTTTGCGTATCTGCGATGTGTACTGCGCACTGACCTCCGACCGCCCGTACCGGAGCGCGTTTACGCAGGAACAGGCGATGGAGCTTA
Source organism: Blautia sp. AF32-4BH (assembly GCF_003460565.1). Taxonomy (NCBI): domain Bacteria; kingdom Bacillati; phylum Bacillota; class Clostridia; order Lachnospirales; family Lachnospiraceae; genus Blautia; species Blautia sp. AF32-4BH. The sequence continues at coordinate 73,219 of NZ_QTVL01000003.1, forward strand.
TGGCAGAAGAAGTCAAAAATTTCGATCTGAAAATGTTCCTGGCATTTCAGAGAGTGATCCACAGCGGCAGCCGGAAAGCGATCGAGCTTTCTGATGTCGATGAATTGATCCAGGAAATCATAAAGGAGAAAACAGAAAATGGCATTAAAGAAGAAACCGGTTACCGGAATGAAAGATATTTTACCGAAAGAAATGGCAATCCGTGACTACGTGATCCGTCTGATCAAGGAAACTTACGGAACCTTCGGCTTTACCTCCATGGAGACCCCATGCGTGGAGCACATCGAAAACCTGAACAGCAAACAGGGCGGCGAGAATGAGAAACTGATTTTCAAGATCTTAAAAAGAGGAGAGAAGCTGAAACTCGAGACCGCTGAGAAAGAAAACGATCTCGTAGACAGCGGCCTGCGTTATGACCTGACCGTTCCGCTCTGCCGTTACTATTCCAACAACGCAAACGAGCTTCCGTCCCCGTTCAAAGCACTTCAGATGGGAAATGTATGGCGTGCAGACCGTCCGCAGAGAGGAAGATACCGCCAGTTCATGCAGTGCGATATCGATATCCTCGGCGAGCCGACCAACCTCGCAGAGATTGAGCTGATCCTTGCTACCACCACACTGCTTGGAAAACTGGACTTCAAGAACTTTACGATCCGTATCAATGACCGCCGTATCTTAAAAGCAATGGCAGCCTACAGCGGATTCCCGGAGGAGTCCTATGACACCGTATTTATTATCCTCGATAAGATGGATAAAATCGGTTTTGAGGGCGTTGCCAAAGAGCTCGAGGAAGCCGGCTTTGCAAAAGAGTCCGTAGAGAAATACCTGAAAATGTTCGAGGAGATCACCCCGGATACCGCAGGCGTAGAGTACTGCCGTGAGAAACTTGAGGGATTCCTTGACAAAGAGTACGCAGACGGCCTGAAGACCATCATCGACAGTGTCAATGCCGTGAAGACCGCAGAATTCAAGATCGCTTTCGATCCGACTCTGGTGCGCGGAATGTCCTACTACACCGGACCGATCTTCGAGATCGCTATGGATGAGTACGGCGGATCTGTCGGAGGCGGCGGACGCTACGATGAAATGATCGGAAAATTCACCGGAAACCAGACCTGCGCATGCGGATTCTCCATCGGATTTGAGCGTATCGTTATGCTTCTGCTTGAGAGAGATTACCAGATCCCGGGCGCGCAGAAGAAAAAAGCGTACCTGATCGAGAAAAACATGCCGGCAGAGGGAATGCAGAAGATCATTCAGCAGGCGACAAAAGAGAGAAGTGAAGGCACGGCCATCAACATCGCCGTGATGAAGAAGAACAAGAAATTCCAGAAAGAGCAGCTTGCCAGCGAGGGCTACACTGAGATCGAAGAATTTTTTGTTGACAAAATGTAAGGAATATCCAATAATAGTAATCGCATGAAAAAACGATGTGCTGCGGATGCAGATTCTTTGTGTCCGCAGTTCCAAATAGGAGGAACAAGAAAATGGCTGAATCCATGAAAGGCCTGAAGAGAACCTGCCGCTGTGCGGAAGTCACAAAAGCAGATATCGGAAAAAAAGTAACCCTGATGGGCTGGGTACAGAAGAGCCGTAATAAAGGCGGAATTATTTTCGTCGATCTGCGTGACAGAAGCGGTATTATGCAGATTATCTTTGAGAACGGCCCGATCAGTGAGGAAGGTTTTGAGAAAGCAGCAAAACTGCGCAGCGAGTTCGTCATCGCCGTAGAAGGTGAAGTTATGGCCCGCTCCGGTGCTGTCAATGAAAATCTGGCAACAGGAGAGCTCGAAGTAAAGGCTGAGTCCTTACGCATTCTTTCCGAGGCAGAAACCCCGCCGTTCCCGATCGAGGAGGATTCCAAGACGAGAGAAGAGCTCCGTCTGAAATACCGTTACTTGGATCTGCGCCGCCCGGACATCCAGAGAAACCTGATTATGAGAAGCAAGGTGGCAATGCTCACCCGTGAGTTCATGTCAAAAGAAGGTTTCCTTGAGATCGAAACCCCGATGCTGACGAAATCCACACCGGAAGGCGCCAGAGACTATCTGGTACCGAGCCGTGTTCATCCGGGCAGCTTCTATGCACTGCCGCAGTCTCCGCAGCTGTTCAAACAGCTTCTGATGTGCTCCGGCTATGACCGCTATATCCAGATTGTAAAATGCTTCCGTGACGAGGACCTGCGTGCCGACCGTCAGCCGGAGTTCACCCAGATCGATATGGAGCTTGCTTTCGTTGATGTAGATGATGTTATCGATGTCAATGAGAGACTGCTGGCACACCTGTTCAAAGAGGTGCTCGGCGTTGAGGTACAGCTCCCGATCCAGAGAATGACCTGGAAAGAGGCTATGAACCGTTTCGGTTCCGACAAACCGGACCTGCGTTTCGGTATGGAGCTGGTTGATGTTTCCGAGACCGTAAAAGATACCGAGTTCGTTGTATTTAAGGGCGCACTTGAAAACGGCGGTTCTGTCCGCGGTATTAACGCAAAGGGACAGGGCGCAATGCCGAGAAAGAAAATCGACAAGCTCGTTGAGTTTGCGAAAGGTTACGGTGCAAAAGGTCTTGCATACATTGCAATCCATGAGGATGGAAGCTGGAAATCTTCCTTCTCCAAATTTATGACAGAGGAGCAGATGGAAGCCCTCATCAAAGCCATGGACGGACAGGCTGGAGACCTTCTTCTCTTCGCAGCAGACCGCAACAAGATTGTTTGGAACGTTCTTGGCGCACTTCGTCTGGAACTGGCAGAGCAGATGGGACTGCTCGACAAGAACGAGTACCGTTTCGTATGGATTACCGAGTTCCCGCTTCTGGAGTGGTCCGATGAGGAGAACCGTTTCACCGCAATGCATCACCCGTTCACCATGCCGATGGACGAGGATCTGCCGCTTCTGGACACCGATCCGGGCGCAGTTCGTGCAAAAGCTTACGATATCGTCCTGAACGGCACTGAGATCGGAGGAGGAAGCGTTCGTATTCACCAGAACGATGTGCAGGAGAAAATGTTTGAGATGCTTGGTTTCACAAAGGAACAGGCACATGAGCGATTTGGTTTCCTTCTGGATGCTTTCAAATACGGAGTTCCGCCTCACGCCGGACTGGCTTACGGACTGGACCGTCTTGTGATGCTGATGGCAAAAGAGGACAGCATCCGCGACGTCATCGCATTCCCGAAGGTAAAAGATGCTTCCTGTCTGATGACCGAGGCTCCGTCACCGGTTGACGCAGTACAGCTGGAAGAGCTTGGTCTTGAGGTTGAGCCGCAGGCTGAGGAAGAGACAACAGAAGAGTAAAGAAAATTTTGTGATTTACAGGACAGACAATTTTGCAGAAGTGCAGCGTTGTCTGTCCTTTTTTAGGTTTCACTCGATCGGTGTAAAGAAAAACTTAAGAAATTCTTCCACGTCTTCCCCGTTGTTTTGCTGGAAAAAAGTGCTACAATATGGTTTGTAAGAAAGATACGGAAACATCCACAGCAAGTGGAACACATAGAGAAAAAGACAAGGAGGGATCACGATGTTAGTTACATTAGTCATGCTGGCAACCTGTTTTGGTCTGCTCTGCGGAATTGGAATTTTATTTGGGATCGTCGGACTGCTGCTGAAATTTGGAGGAAAAGTCCTCGGCGCATGCGCCACTATTCTTCTCCCGATCGGCGTGATCTGGCTTGGATTTAAAATCGTGTTCGCCGTCGTTCCGCTTCTGTTCAAACTGGTCTGTGCAGCGCTGATCTGTTATCTCGTATACCGCATTCTGCGGGAGATGAAACTTGTAGCATAAAAAATAAAATCTAACAGATTCGAAAGAAAACCTGCTTTCCGTCATAAACACGGAGGCAGGTTTTTAATGACAAAAACAAAAATCTATTTTCAGAAAAAGCCAGTATTTGCTAAAAAAAGAGTAAGGAAAAAGTAAGAAAACAAAAAACAAAATGTGATACGATAGAACTAACTTGGGAAAGCAGAAAATTAATTTGTAAAATAGAAAAGTGGGAGGAAGCATATGAAGAAAAAAGTAATCGCGATTGTGTGTGCAGTCGCAGTGCTGGCGGCAGCCGGAGGGGGAGTGACATGGCATTTCCTTGGAAACGGTACAAAAGAGGACGATAACGTCGTCTATGTCAATACTGTAAAAGCCCTGACCAATCTGGGAACTGGAAATGGAATGGAAAACCGCTATGCCGGTGTTGTGGAGTCGGAAAATACCTGGAAGGTAGAGAAAAACAGCGAGAAAAAGGTAAAGGAAGTTTATGTGGAAGTCGGTCAGGAGGTTCAGGTCGGAACACCGCTGTTCTCCTACGATACCGAGAAATTCCAGAGTGACCTCGAGCAGGCGCAGCTGGATCTGGAACGCATAAACAATGAACTTTCAAGTATGAATACCAATATCAACCAGCTTTACAAAGACAAAAAGCAGGCATCAAAAGACCAGCAGGCAAGCATCACACTGGAAATTCAGGAAGCGGAGCTGGATTTAAAGAAAAAAGAATATGAAGGAAAATCAAAACAGGCGGAGATTGATAAATTAAACGATAACATCACCAATGCGACCGTGATCAGCGAAATCGCCGGTGTTGTAAAATCAATCAACAACGATGACAGCAGCGCCGGCGCTTACTCCGGTGACAGCTCCGACAATTCCTTCCTGACTGTTCTTGCAACGGGAAATTTCCGTGTAAAAGGCCAGATCAATGAACAGAATATGAGTGACGGTTCGATTACGGAAGGAAGCAAGGTGATCGTGCATTCTCGTGTAGATGAGAATCAGACCTGGACCGGAACCGTGACAAAGATTGATCGGGAAAATGCAAAGACCGGCAATAACAACATGTACAGCAGTTCCGGCGATGGCATGACACAGTCGAGCTCCTATCCGTTCTATGTACAGCTTGCCGGAACGAATGGTCTGATGCTCGGCCAGCACGTTTACGTAGAGCCGGATGTCGGCCAGCAGGAAGTCAAAACAGGAATCTGGCTGTCTGACTCCTTTATCAACGATGTCGACAGCAATCCTTACGTCTGGGCCGATAATGGAAAAGGCAAACTGGAAAAACGAAGCGTAACGCTTGGAACGTACGATGAAAACATGATGGAATATCAGATCACCGACGGCCTTGCAGAAGATGATGCAATCACCTTCCCGGAGGACGGTCTGGAAGAAGGGATGAAGACCGTAGTCAGCACCGACGGATCACTGGGACAGAGCAATCCGGCCGGCGGCGAGGATGACGGTATGCTTGACAACGACGATGGAATGGTCGACGACGGTATGAAGCAGGATGAAAACGGCATGGTTGACAATACCATGGACGGCGCAGAGTACAGCGGTGAGGAAGATACAACGAACGTGATCGGCGGCGCCGACAATGGTGATGCAGAACCGGCAGACACACAGGAAGCCGGATCAGCAGATGACGGGGAGGTGCAGCCGTGATTCTGGAATTAGAGAATATCTGTAAAGAATATATGCAGGGCAAAATCCCGGTTCCGGTTCTGAAAAACATCAACTTCTCCATGGAAGAAGGCGAGTACGTTGCGATCATGGGTCCTTCCGGTTCCGGAAAAACAACACTGATGAATATTGTCGGCTGCCTCGACCAGGCGACGAGCGGACGGTTGATCCTCGACGGACAGGACATCAGCAAATGCAGTGACAATCAGATGTCGGACATCCGCCTGCAGAAAATCGGCTTTGTCTTCCAGAACTTCCAACTCCTTGCAAGACAGAGCGCAATGGAAAATGTATGCCTGCCGTTGACGTACGCGGGCGTGCCGAAAAAAGAGAGAAGAGAGCGGGCAGCGATTGCCCTCGAGCGGGTGGGGCTCAGCGACCGTATGAGTTTCAAACCGACCCAGCTCTCCGGCGGACAGAAACAGCGTGTGGCGATTGCAAGAGCGATCGTCAACCATCCGAAAATTCTGCTGGCTGATGAGCCGACCGGAGCGCTCGACTCCCATTCCGGCGAGCAGGTCATGGAGCTGTTCCAGAGCCTGAACGACGAGGGCGTCAGCATCTTGATGATTACGCATGACGCGGAGATCGCATCGATGGCACAGCGCACCGTGGAGATCCGCGACGGAATGATGAAATCGAAGGAGGTGGCCGAAACATGAAAAAAGGAAAAGCCGCAAAGAAAGTCGTGATTGCAGTTGTGACCGCAGTTGCCGTGGGCGGTGTCAGTGTCGGCGGTTATTACGGCATCCGCCAGGCGCAGAAGACGACCGTAAAAGTGTATCCGGTCAGTGACTTTACGAGTGGTTACTGGGAAGACAGCATGAATATGGAAGGCCAGATCACCTCGACGGCTTCCCAGAACATCTATCTTTCCGACAGCCAGACCATTTCCCAGGTTCTCGTCAAAGAGGGCGATGTGGTAAATGCCGGAGACACGCTGATGACATACGATACCAGCATGATCGAGCTGGATCTGGAAACGCAGCAGTTACAGCTTGCACAGACAAAGCTGAAAATCCAGCAGAGTGAAAAAGAACTGGAAAAGCTGAAAAAGACAAAACCGGTAGCGGATACGCCGCTGGATCCGGTGGAGCCGGATTTCCCGGATTTTCCAGATGAACCCATCGATCCGGATTTCCCGGACGAACCGATTCCGACCCCAGAACCGGAGCCGACGTACGAGGATGCTGTTCTGTACAGCAGTACGAATAAGCTTGTATTTGGTTCCAAACCATACAAAGGAGAAGGAACGCAGGAAGACCCATACACCTATCTCTGCGCACCGGGGACAGTCCTGACAGGCGGATTCCTGAATCAGATGGCAGGATACGCGGATGAAAAGGGAACGAAAAAAGAAGAGGACAGCGAAGGATACTGGTTTCGCCTGGAGATTCATGAGGAAAACAAAGCCGCAGAGGCGCTGGAAACCGTGTGGGAGCAGGATGGAACGAAGATTGCGAAAGCATACGAGACTTCGTATGAAGCAGTCCTGAGTCTGAAAGAATCCGAATCGGCGGATGCACCGGAAATAAAAATTACCACGCCGATTGCAAACACAGAGGTTGCAGAGGGCGGCGAGCTGAAGCTGAAAATCGGAATCAATGAGAAGAAAGATACCGAAGAGAAGCCGGATGAGAAAGCCGACGATAAAACGGATGATAGAACCGAGAGTCCGTCCGAGGACGATGTGACACAGCCGGGTGAAGCCGGAAATGGAAGCGGTGAGGCAGACGATTCCACGGAAAACACCGAAACGGATGGCACTTACACATACGTCTGGAAACACAACGGAAAGACAATCGACGGAGATTTTAAGGATACTTACACAAAAGAAAACATCACAAAAGAGGATGCCGGAATCTATATAGTAGAAGTGACAGCGAAAAATGACAAGGGTACTTCCATGGCAGTCAGCACTGCAAATGTGGCGGTAAAAGAAGGAACGATTACCCCGACACCAAGTGTAACTCCGACCCCGAGCGTTACGCCGGGACCGAGTGTAACTCCAGAGCCGACCGTCAGCCCGGAACCAAGTACAACACCGATTCCGACCACAGAGCCGGTTCCAACAGAAACTCCGGTGCCGAGCGAGACCCCAGTTCCGACGGAAACGCCGACGCCGACCGAAGCCCCGGCAGAACCGGAAGCGGAACCGCAGAGCGAAGATGCACCGGAAGCAGTGCAGACGACAGCAAAAACCGTATTCTACGGTGAAAAAGCATCGGTACAGTCCCTCTTTACATCATCCACAGGAAGCAGCGCAAATAACAATACTTCTTCCGGTGATGATACCCAGATGACCTACACAAAAGATGAGTTGAAAAAAGCCATCAGCGAAAAAGAAAGCCAGATCCGTAATCTGAAGCTGGATCAGAAGGAAGAGGAACTCAAAGTCAAAAATACGCAGAAATCCCTGGATTCCCAGACCGTAAAAGCGACGATCAGCGGTGTGGTAAAGAAGGTTGGAAATGCAGAAAACCCGTCCAACGACGGAAGCGCCTTTATCCAGGTCAGTGGAAACGAAGGTCTGTACGTGCGCGGCTACTTAAGCGAGACGTATCTCGATCAGGTAAAAGTCGGCGATGAACTCAACGTGACTTCTTGGTCTTCGGGTGCTTTTGCAGCGGCAACCGTAACCGAGATTTCTCCGTACCCGACAACAAGCTACATGTCGTACAGCGAGACACCAGCCTCCTTCTATCCGTTCACAGCCGTTATCCCGGAAGGCGGAGAAGGTTTTGAAAACGGTGACTGGATCGAGATTGCAATCACTGTCGGAAACGATGTAGAAAACGGCAACGGCCTGTACGTCAGCAAAGAATTCATCCGCGAGGAAAACGGACAGAAATTCGTTTATATCCGGGATGAAAATGATAAATTAAAGAAACAGAATGTGGTAACCGGAAAACTTCTGTGGGGCAGTTATTACGAAGTGAAGAGCGGTCTTTCCGAAGAGGATTACATTGCATTTCCGTACGGCAAAACCGTGGTGGAAGGCGCAGACACGAAGGAATCCAGTTCATCGGATTATTACAACAGTTAAGGAGGCGCATTATGTTAGAAAATGTAAGACTTTCCTTTCAGGGAATCTGGTCACACAAAATGCGTTCCTTCCTGACGATGCTGGGCATTATCATCGGAATTGCGTCGATCATCTCAATTGTCTCCACGATCAAGGGAACGAATGAGCAGATCAAACAGAACCTGATCGGAGCCGGAAACAACAACGTGACCGTCAGTTTAAAGCAGGGCGACGGCGATTACTGGATGGACAACGGACTGCCAAGCGGCGTGTCGAAACTGTCCGATGATCAGAAAAAGCGGATCCGTGAGCAGGATCAGGTGGAAAATGCATCGTTTTACACCGAAAGAACGTATGTGAGCGGCATCGCAAAAGGAAACACAACACTGGACAGTGCGAAGGCGCTTGGCGTGGATGAAAATTATCTGTCGACGTGCGGATATCAGATTTATCAGGGACGCGGCTTTGTGGAGAGCGATTTCTCGAAGATCCACAAAGTTGTCCTCCTCGACGATACCGCAGTGCTGACACTCTTCCCGGATGAGTCGCCGGTCGGCAAAACGATCGAGATCATGGGAGAGCCGTTCACGGTGATCGGCGTGATCAAAAAAGCCGATTCGTTCCAGCCGGTCATCAATTCCAGAGATGACTACTATACGTACAATCAGGAATCCTATCCGCTGGTGCTGATGCCGGATGTCTGCTGGCCGATCGTATTCCAGTATGATGAACCGGAAAATGCCGTTGTGATGGCAAAAACGACCGAGGATATGAGCACGGTGGGAAAGACAACAGCGGATATCATGAACGAATCCGTGACCAATACAACTGATTCTCTTTCCTATCAGGCAGAGGATCTGCTGGAGAAAGCAAAGAGTCTGCAGGAGTTAGGCCAGAGCACGAACCAGCAGCTGATCTGGATCGCGAGCATTTCGCTTCTGGTCGGCGGTATCGGTGTTATGAATATTATGCTGGTATCTGTAACGGAACGTACAAGCGAGATCGGCCTGAAAAAGGCGATCGGAGCAAGAAAACGCAGAATTCTGTTCCAGTTCCTGACCGAGGCGGCGGTGCTCACCAGCATCGGCGGACTGCTCGGCGTGCTGGGCGGCATTATCATGGCACAGGTGATTTCGAGGGTATCGCAGACGCCTGTGGCGATCAGTATTCCGGCAATCATTTTCTCCGTGGTCTTCTCCATGGTGATCGGTATCGTATTCGGCCTGCTGCCGTCGGTAAAAGCAGCGAACCTGAATCCGATCGATGCGCTGCGAAGAGAATAGAACAAAAAAGAGTTGAAAAATCCGTGCGGGTACAGCGTAGGTGCTGGATCCGTGCGGATTTTTTGTGCGGCGTGTGCGGATGAAACTTAAGATCTTTACTTTTTGCGGAAAGTCGGTTATACTGGAAAATAAGCGCAATTTGCGGCGCAGCAAAGAGGCATTCGAGTTTCGGATTCGGTATGTTTATGAAAATATAAGAAAGATTCAAAGACATTTCACATTCGTTTATGGTATAATCAAACAAGAGTATGACCAACGAAAAGGAGTATACGCGAATGAATATTTTGTTTTTTATCACACCGAAAAGTGAAACGGCTTATCTGTATGACGACTGCTCACTTCGGCAGGCCATCGAGAAGATCGAATATCATAAATACACGGCGGTTCCGGTACTGAACAAAAAGGGCTGCTACGTGGGAACACTGACGGAAGGAGATCTGCTCCGCATCATAAAAGAACGGTATCTGCTGAATTACCATGAAGCAGAGGATATCCCGCTCTGGCAGGTTCCGAAACGGTGGAATTATGAGTCCGTCAACATCAACAGCAACATCGAGGACCTGATCGAGATGTCCATGCGGCAGAATTTCGTTCCAGTTGTGGATGACGAGGGAATCTTCATCGGCATCATCCGAAGAAGAGATATCATCCAGTACTGTTATCAGAAAAGCGGCATCAAAGAAGAGGAAGAAGCCCGGCGCAGCGCGCGGAAACAAAACGCAGAACAGATGATTCTGCAGTAAAGAAGAAAATGAGGGAAACATTATGAAAAAACTGATCGATCTTATCCAGGAAGAGCTGGTAAAAGCCTTTACCGCTGCGGAGATGGACCCGTCCTATGCAAGGGTTTCCGTTTCCAACCGCCCGGATCTGTGCGAATACCAGTGCAACGGCGCAATGGCAGCTGCAAAAGCATACCACAAAGCACCGATCCAGCTGGCTGAAGCAGTTGTAGAAAAAGTGACCGATCACAGCGTGATCGGTGAAATTGAAGCCGTAAAACCGGGATTCATCAACCTGAAAATCAACCCGGAATTTCTGGCAGATTATCTTTCCAAAATGCAGAACGATGAAGATCTTTCTGTAGAGAAAGCAAAAAATCCGAAAACCATCATCGTAGATTACGGCGGAGCAAACGTGGCAAAACCGCTTCACGTCGGCCATCTCCGTTCTGCGATCATCGGCGAGAGCATCAAGCGTATGGGACGCTTCATGGGCCACAACATGATCGGTGACGTTCATCTTGGAGACTGGGGTCTGCAGATGGGACTGATCATCACCGAGCTGCAGGAGCGCCATCCGGAGCTTGTTTATTTTGATGAGTCCTTTACGGGAGAGTACCCGGAGGAAGCACCGTTTACGATCAGCGAGCTCGAGGAGATTTATCCTTGCGCAAGCGGCAAATCAAAAGAGGACGAGGACTATAAGAAACGTGCACTCGAGGCAACGAGAGAGCTGCAGCAGGGCAGAAGAGGATATCGTGCGATCTGGAAACACATTATGAACGTTTCTGTTGCCGATCTGAAAAAGAACTATGGAAACCTCGACGTTCATTTCGATCTGTGGATGGGTGAGTCCGATGCACAGGAGTACATTCCGGACATGGTAGATTACCTGAAAGACAATGGTTATGCACATTATGACCAGGGCGCACTCGTTGTTGATGTCAAAGAAGAGACAGACACAAAAGAGATCCCGCCGTGCATGATCTTAAAATCCGATGGAGCAGCTCTGTATGATACGACAGACCTGGCAACCATCATCCAGCGTATGAAACTGTACAAGCCGGACGAGATCTGCTATCTGGCAGACAAACGTCAGGAGCTTCACTTCGTACAGTGTTTCCGCTGTGCAAGAAAAGCAAAACTGGTGAATGATGATACCGTTCTTTCCTTTATCGGCTTTGGTACCATGAACGGAAAAGACGGAAAACCGTTCAAGACCCGTGAGGGCGGCGTTATGCGTCTGGAGCGTCTGATCGGCGAGATCAACGATGAGATGTATCAGAAGATCGTGGAGAACCGCAGCGTAAAAGATACGGATGCAAGAGGAACGGCACAGATTGTCGGACTGTCTGCTATTAAATACGGTGACCTGTCCAACCAGGCATCGAAAGATTATGTATTCGATGTTGAGAGATTTACTTCCTTCGAGGGAAACACCGGTCCGTACATCCTGTACACGATCGTTCGTACAAAATCCATCCTCGGAAAATATAAAGAAGAGGGAAATGAACTGAAGAAAGGCGCACTTCTGGCACCGAAGAGCGACAGCGAGAAAGCTCTGATGCTTTCCGTATCCCGTTTCAACGGCGTTGTGGAGAACGCATTCGAGGAGAAAGCACCGCATAAGATCTGTGCTTATATCTACGAGCTTGCAAACGAGTTCAACCATTTCTACCACGAGACCAAGATCTTAAGTGAGCAGGATGAGGCAAGAAAAGCATCTTACCTGGCACTGCTGGATCTTGTCCGCGAGGTACTTGAGACCTGCATCGACCTGCTGGGATTCTCGGCACCGGAACGGATGTAAGATTCGTCAAGAGGGAAAAAATAGATAAAAAACAGGCGATTTTTTTGGCAGCCGTCGGCTTCTGTAGTTCTTGCAGAAACGGCGGCTGTTGTGTTATACTTACATCACGATTTTTCATCCGCTTGGACATTTGTCCTGAAAAATCGATTCTATATTACTCTATCGAAGAGCCATTCGGCTCAATTTATATCCATGTACAAAAACAGAATATCGGACTGACAAACACTTTGACGTAAAAAGAGGAGGCGGGATCATTGGAAAAGTAGAACTTCCGGGAGGGAAGTATCGCCTGCTGTCAGTGCTCGGAAGAGGGGCAACGTCTGTCGTTTATCTTGCAGAGAAAACTGGATCCGGAAAGCGGTATGCAGTCAAGGTAAGTATATGTGACAGGGAAAAACTGCGCCGGGAAGCGTTTCTTTTACAGAAGTTTTCATATCCCGGGATTCCCTGTGCGGTGGAACTTCTGGAAAGTGGGACAAAAAGCTTTCTGGTGATGGAAGCTGTAAACGGAAAATCTATCGGACAGCGTATGCGTAAGGGAGAACGGTTTTCCAGCCGGGAAATTCTGAAAACGGGAATTGCCCTGAGCGGGATTCTCTGTTATCTCCATGCACAGAACCCGCCGGTTTTCTACCGGGATCTGAAGCCGGACAACGTGATGATAACAGAGCGTGGTGAAATATACCTTGTGGATTTCGGTGCAGCCGGAACAGAAGAAACGGGTGTGGAAGTCCGTTATGGAACCCGCGGTTATGCAGCGCCGGAGCAGTATAACGGGAAGTGTGACGCCCGTTCCGATCTTTATGCACTCGGCGCACTGCTTGCGGCAATGGCGAAGCATGCGAAAAAGCGGCAGAAAAGAGGACTCTGGCGGGTGATGGAAAAGTGTATGCAGAAAAAGCCGGAGGAGCGGTATGCGTCTGCCAGAGAAGTCAAAAAGGCACTGCGGCGGCTGGAAAGAAAGCAAAAAGGCAGGAAGACTCTGCGGATCTTTGCAGTTTTTGCTTTTCTGACAGGAGGAGCGGCTGCAGTTGCCAGCAGGATGCCATGGGGTCAGTTTCCGGCGGCAGACGAATGGGAGGAGCAGGGCGATCTCTGGTTCTGCGGAAATCCGGTGGAAGAAGGCAGTCTGCCGAACTACCAGAAAGCGCGGGAAGCGTTCTTAAAGGCAGACCATCTCAGTCAGGCGGGGCGTGTGGAGCAGGAACTTGTGGAATACTGTCTGGCGGATGATGCGGCAAGGGAAAAAATGCAGATGGAGCCATTGCTGGCTGAATTTTATGATGACACGCAGCAGGAGCCGGAAAAAGAAAAACGCTGCCGCAGATATCTTGCTGTTGCAGGAATGTATTTCAGTTTTTCCGAAGAACTGGCGCGTGAAAATGACATAGACGCCATGCGGAAAGGAATCGAAGTGCTGGAAAAGGCCGCAGGCGAGAATATGGAGGGGAAGTGGGAGGCGGTTATCTGGCAGAGACTGGCGGATGCGTGCTATCTTGGCGGAAAATCTGGGGATGGGGAAAGAGAACAGGACTGGTGCCAGGAGAGCTTTCTCTATTACGAACGGCTTCTGTGCAGCAGACAGGATGGAAACCGGCGGAAAAATCTGCTCAGGGCCGCAGAGCTGGCACTTCAGTTCGACATGCAGGAAAAAACAGAACAGTACCTCAACGAGGCAGCAGAAATTCCGGGAATGGAGGAGGACATTTTTTATCAGCAGATCAGAAAAAGATGGGAGGAAGCAGGATGAGAAAAAAGACCATATGCGCAATGATGACAGGATTCCTGGCCGTCCAGGGAATCGAAGTCCACGCGGAGACACAGCAGACGACAGGCGAGGCCGCAAGTGCGGTGGAAAGCGTGGAATTAGAAGCTGAAATCATCGAGAACAGTGATGTGACAGATGCAGACGGGAAAGCCGGACCGGAGGAACTGCTGCCGGACGAAAAGTCAGAAGAAGAACCGCCTATAGAAGAGAAACCAGAGCAGGAACCAGAGCCGCCGGAAGAGAAAACAGATCCGGCAGAGACCGGAAAGAAAGAGACAGAAGAAGAAAAAATGCTTCCCCCGACGGTAATTCCGGATCCGGAGAAAGAACCAGCGGAAAGGTGGGAAGAAACAGATACAAAAGAATCAGAGACAGAAGAGTCAGATTCGGAGAGAACGGATTTTGGAGAAATGGACACAGAAAAACCAGATTATGAAGATGCAGGTTCAGAAAAATCCGGAACGGAAAATTTGATGCCAGAAGATTCGGAACCGGAAAAGCCTGATATGGAAGAAACGAAGCAGGAATCTCCGTCAACCGAAAAAGAGTCAGAAAATCAAACCTCGGAAACAAAAGCACCAGAAAAAGAAGAGCCTACCGTAATGCCAGATGCCGGAAAGGCAAACACAGAAAAGCAGGAACAAACGGAGCCCGGGCAATCGTCTCCGGAGAAAGAAGAACTCAAAACAGACGAACAGCTGCCCGTTGCTGCAGCCACGCCCGAGGAGGTGACCCAAGATCCAGATGATACTCCGCTACAAACAGAAGAAAGCAGTCCTCCGCCTGCCGAAACTCCATCTGAGAGTGCCGGGGAGGAGCCATCTCAAATACCGCCGCAGATCATCGCTGATTTCATATTATCACAGATAGCAGACGAAGATTTCGAAGCGCCGAACCCCCTGATTATCCGCCCGGCCGACACCAGCGTCGAAATAGATCCCGGTTATACCCCGGAAATTCTGCTCGAGGGAGCCGCCGACACGGCTGAAATTCTTTCCTGCATGGTAAATGGCTCCGAAGCCGAATACGAATGGAAAGAAAACAAAATCTGTCTGAAAGCCGAGAGCCTTTCCGAAGGCTACAACCGCATCACTGTAAAAGTGCGTGGCGCAGACGGCATTGTACGAACCATGAAACCGTGGGAAGTCAACGTGAAACCAAAAACTTCCACACTTGTCAGCCAAAGAACCAGCCAGAAACCAAAAGGAACCCGCCTCTTGCAGTCCTTAAGGCGCCTCTGGAACCTGATTCGTGCCATTGCCGAAATTCAGAATCAGACCACCCGCTATCTGCGTGCACTCTGCAGAAAATAGCCTGATCCGGTTTTGTTTGTATTTCTAATTTCGATATGCTAGAATAAAAGACATGTCATACGATAAAAAAGTAAAAGAGGAAATAAGAGTATGTCAGATATGATATTATTTGATCTGGACGGAACCCTGACCGATTCCGGTCCTGGAATTACAAGATGCGTACAGTATGCGCTGGCATCCTTTGGCATCGAAGAGCCGGATCTGGAAAAACTGAACTGTTACGTGGGGCCGCCGCTTCTGGAATCTTTCATGAATTTTGCAGGCCTTGGCTGCGAAGAAGCACAGCAGGCCATCACAAAATACCGGGAGCGGTACGAGGCAGAGGGCATTTTTGAAAATGAAGTATACGAGGGAATCCCGGAGGTTCTGGCGTATCTGAAAGAGAAGGGAAAAATTCTGGCGGTAGCATCGTCCAAACCGGAAAAATACGTGGAGCAGATCCTGGAGCATTTCGAAATCAGAAAGTATTTTACCGTAGTAACCGGTTCAGAAATGAACGAAACCAGAACCGATAAAGGAGAAGTCATCGCAGAGACGCTGCGCCGACTCGGAGCAGAAGACAGCCGTTCCGACGTGGTGATGGTTGGTGACAGAAGCTATGACGTAATCGGGGCAAGAGAAAACGGACTGCTCTGTGTCGGCGTATCGTATGGGTACGGCGGAAGAGAAGAACTCGAGGCAGCAGGTGCCGCAAAGGTATGTGATACACCGGAAGAACTGAAACTGCTGGCGGAGGATCCGAAAGAAGAGAAGAAAAGACGCGACCGCATCAAAAAAATGAAGCCGGAGCGTATCCCGTGGCTGACAAGAGGAGAAAGTGGAACAGGAATCTTTGCGCCGAAAGAGAAAAAAGCAGAGAATATAAAAGAAAAAAGGACAGCGAAAACAGAGCCAAAAACGGAGGAAATCGTAATTCCTATCCAGCGGAAGCTATGGCGTCTTTTAAAACCGCTTCTGACGTACGAACTGTTTCTGATCGGAGCAACCGTACTTCTGGCGCTGATCCTGATGACGTTTACGACCGGCGGTTATCTGGAAGAGCGTATGCACGCGACATCCGTTCTTGCATCAGCAATCGGCAGTCTGGCGGCGATCCCGGTTCTCTGGAAACAGTACAAAAAAGATGAAGGCATGTTCCCGAAACCGGAAAAACGGTGGAGTGCGGCAGAGGCAGCCGCCTGTATTCTGCTGGTTATGACCTTCGGCCATCTCCTGAATACTGTAATGAACGTGACCGGCTTTACCAGAATCTTTTCCGGCTATCAGGACATGGCATCAAAGATTTATGAAGGACAGAACCCGCTGCTTCTGATCCTGTCCGTCGGTGTGCTGAGCGCGGCCGCAGAGGAAATTGTTTTCCGCGGCATGATTTACCGCAGGGCAAAAGATTTCTGGGGAACCGGCTGGGGCATCGCAGCATCATGTCTGCTGTTCGGTGCATATCACGGCAATGTGACGCAGTTTGTCTATGCAGCCGTGGTAAGTGTGCTTCTGATCCTTATTTATGAGCGGTGCGGAACACTCCTTGCCCCGGTTCTTGCGCACATGGCAGAAAATATCTGGGGACTTTACCGGAGCCAGTTCGTATCCTGGATGACCCAAAAAGCGCCGGCAGGTGCATGGATGTTCATCTTTTTGGAAGCGGTAATCTGCGCCGGAACATTCTGGTATCTGTTTTTAAAGGATAAACAGGGAAAAACACAAAAATAACAGAAAAAAACCGCAGAATCCGCGAAAAAAATGCTTGTCATGAAAAAAACTCTGTGATACAATCTTACTGTTGCACAATAAGCACCCATGCGGTACCAAGGATGGTGCCTGTTTTTTGAAAAACAGGTTCCAAGGTGAAAAAACATGGGGAAGAATAAAACCATAAGGAGATAAAACAATGAGCGTAATTTCAATGAAACAGTTACTGGAAGCCGGTGTTCATTTCGGACATCAGACAAGAAGATGGAATCCTAAAATGGCTCCGTACATCTACACAGAGCGTAATGGTATCTACATCATCGACCTGCAGAAATCTGTAGGAATGGTAGATGACGCATACAAAGCTGTTGCAGACATCGCAGCAGACGGCGGCACAATCCTTTTCGTAGGAACCAAAAAACAGGCTCAGGACGCTATCGCTGTTGAGGCAGAGCGCTGCGGAATGTACTATGTAAACGAGAGATGGCTCGGCGGTATGCTGACCAACTTCAAAACCATCCAGAGCCGTATTGCAAGACTGAAAGCAATCGAGACCATGGAGCAGGATGGCACCTTCGAAGTTCTTCCGAAAAAAGAAGTCATTGAGTTAAAGAAAGAGCTTGCAAAACTGCAGAAAAACCTTGGCGGTATCAAAGAAATGAAGAGACTGCCGGACGCTATCTTCGTAGTAGATCCGAAAAAAGAGAGAATCTGCGTACAGGAAGCTCATACACTGGGAATTCCGCTGATCGGTATCTGCGATACCAACTGCGATCCGGAAGAGCTTGACTATGTAATTCCGGGTAATGACGACGCTATCCGTGCCGTAAAACTGATCGTTTCCAAAATGGCAGACGCAGTGATCGAGGCAAAACAGGGCGAGGCTGAGGAAGCTGCATACGAAGAAGCAGCAGAGACAGACGCTGAATAATTTACGCGAAGTAATGAACTGGGGGGAACTTGAAATTCAGGTTCCCTTCGGCGAATCTCACAATAGCAGACCGGCATGAAGATGCAGTCTGCTGAATCACGTATACGGAGGAATAAAACAATGGCTATTACAGCAGCAATGGTAAAAGAGTTAAGAGAAGTAAGCGGTGCTGGTATGATGGACTGCAAGAAAGCTCTTACAGCTACCGAAGGTGATATGGACAAAGCAATGGAGTTCCTGAGAGAAAAAGGACTTGCTACTGCTCAGAAAAAAGCTGGCAGAATCGCAGCTGAGGGTATCGTTATGCTGAACGTATCCGAGGATGGAAAGAAAGCTGTCGCTGTAGAAGTAAACGCTGAGACAGACTTCGTTGCAAAGAACGAGAAATTCCGTGGCTATGTAGCACAGGTTGCAGAGCAGGCTATGGATACAACTGCAGCAGACGTAGAAGGATTCCTGGCAGAGCCTTGGAAATTCGATACCAACGAGACCGTTGGCGAAGAGCTGGCTCATCAGATCGCTACCATCGGCGAGAACATGAACATCCGTCGTTTCCAGCAGGTAAAAGAGGAGAACGGTTTCGTTGCTTCTTATACTCATATGGGCGGTAAAATCGGTGTTCTGGTTGACGTTGAGACAGATGTTGTAAACGATGACCTCAAAGAGATGGCTAAAAACGTTGCAATGCAGATTGCAGCTCTTCGTCCGCAGTACACAAACCGCGACGAAGTAAGCGCTGATTACATCGCACATGAGAAAGAAATCCTCATGGCTCAGATTCAGAACGACCCGAAAGAGTCCCAGAAACCGGAAAAAGTTATCCAGGGAATGATCCAGGGCCGTATCAACAAAGAGCTCAAAGAGATCTGCCTGCTTGACCAGGTATACGTAAAAGCAGAAGACGGAAAACAGTCCGTAGCTCAGTATGTAGCACAGGTTGCAAAAGCAAACAACGCAACCGTAGCAGTAAAAGGTTTCGTTCGTTTCGAGACCGGTGAAGGAATCGAGAAGAAAGAAGAGAACTTTGCTGAGGAAGTTGCTAAACAGATGAACGCATAATTCAACTGTGAATTTGTAAAAATAACGCAAAAATATAAAACCCTCATAAATGTGCAGAAAATACACGATTTATGAGGGTTTTTTACTGTCACAGGCAGTATCCATCGGAAATGCAGTAAGTGCCCTGAAGGATACCGTCCCCGGAGATTTCTCGGCAATGAATCTTTCGGAGATTTGTGAATTAATCCAGGAACATAAATCGAATGGTCCGGTAATGGAGATGAAACGTTAAACATAAGAAAAGAGGAACAAATTTGAAAAAACAAGACAAAAGAAACTGGCCGAAAGCAGTGATTCAGATCCTTTCTTTCCTGCTGATCCCGGGCTTGTTTGAGGCGCAGTTTTCTGCGGTTGGGACGATTATTTCCGCAGTTTATCAGGGGACGGTTTCGTGGGAACGGATCAGGTATTCGGTATGGATGGTGCTGGCGACGGTTCCGGCGGTGATTATTGTGGGACGGTTTTTCTGCGGATATTTCTGCAGCTTCGGGGCTGTGCAGGATTTTCTGTGGTTTGCAGGAAATAAGCTGAAAAAGCGGTTTCGAAAAGCAGGTGCGAAAAACCTGCATTCAAATTCAAAGAAGAGTGGAAGAAATGTTCCAACAGGCTGGATCAAATATGGTGTGCTCCTGTTCTGGGCAGTCTTCGTATGGAGCGGTATGATAAAATGGAACATCGCAGGGCCGTGGCAGGTATTTGGACAGTACAGTTCCATCGGACACTGGCCGGGCGTGAAGCCGATGTTTTCGATTGGCGGTGCGCTGATTCTGGTGATTTTCGTCGGATCCGTCTTAATCCAGCGCTTTTTCTGCCGGTATCTCTGTCCCATAGGAGCCATCTACAGCATGATTTCCAGATGTACTCTGTTAAAAATTGTAAAACCGCGGAGCAAATGCGGAAACTGCCGTCTCTGTACTGCAAAATGTACCATGGGAATTGATCTGACAGAAAAAGAGCAGACGGCAGGCGGCGAGTGCATTGGATGCGGGGTATGTATAAACGGATGTCTGAAGAACAATGCACACTGGAAGTACCGATACAGCGTGTGGATCGGTGTCGGGGTGACCTGTCTTACGATTGCAGCGTCACAGTTCCTGATCCGGAGCGAGAGCGGTTCCGTTGGTAAGACAGCAGGTGATGCGGCCATTAATACGGCAGAACAGAATCTGGACAGCAGATTCCAGGACGGCGCTTATTCCGGAAGTGGAGAAGGCTACCGCGGAACCGTGACCGTTTCCGTAAAAGTGGAACAGGGAACGATAACCGGATTGACGATAGAGAACGCCGAGGATGATCAGACATATCTGGACAGAGCAAAGTCAGGAATCTTTTCGGAAATCATGAAAAAACAGAGTGCCGAGGAGATAGATACCGTTTCCGGCGCCACCTACAGCAGTAAAGGGTTGATTGAGGCCACTCAAAATGCGTTAAAAGAAGCCGCCGGAGATGAGAATACTGTACAGGAAAATACAGCATCTGAATCGACGGATACAACGGAAGAAAAACAGGCATTCCTGGACGCCGGCCGTTTCCACGACCTGAAAGACGGTATCTGCACGGGTACCGCCGATGCCTTCCGCGGGGATGTCGAAGTGCAGGTAACGGTAGAAAACCAGAAAGTGACCGACATCTCCATCCTTTCCTACTGCGACACCGAGGAATACTTTTTCCGTGCAGCGCCTTACGTGATAGGGCAGATGAAAGAAGAACAGAGCCTTAACATCGACGCCTTGAGCGGTGCCACCTACAGCAGCAACGGTATCATTCACGCCACCGCCAATGCACTCGAAATCCCGGAAGACGAATATGCACCGCGTCCTGGCCGGGATCTGGCACATAAGCAGAAAGAGCACGGTCATATTGTAAAACATACGATCGAGAGCCAGGAGCAGTATGAAGAAAAAGTAAAAGAATACGAAGACGCACAGAATTAAAAAACAAAAATAATCTCAAAATAAGCACTGTAAATACATCCATCTGTATTTGCAGTGCTTTTCTGCTGTAACAGAACCCCGCCTGACTGCATCAAAAATATAAAAAATTTAACAATCATTTGATATAGACCTTATAGGAACAGGATAGCAGTTAAAATACAAATGTGCCACGATCGTGATTGTAGTAAAAAATATTCTGAAAGAAATGGCAGGAACAGCAAAAATACAGCGGTTAGGCTGGAGTCTGGAATGGATGCAGCGCATATCTGAAAAAGGAAACGAAAACCTGGGACAGCTGGGGTATACGGATCATTCGCAGAAACACTGTATGCAGGTTGCCCATCAGGCAGAGTACGGTGCACTTCTTGCAAATGAACTTTTAAAAGAAACGGATATGACGTTGGAAGACAGAGTAACCATCGTTCCTTGGTTCTGCAGTTATTGCAGCTGTAAAACTGGCAGGCGGAACGATCAACGTGGCGGTTGCATGCCTGGCGATTTTCTTTGCACTGGGATTTATTTTCCTGAAAATTGCAGATCGGCAGCCGATGGCGGGGGAGAGATAAAACAGAACATAACATAAAAAATCTCAAAGCAGGAGAGAAATCCGCTTTGAGATTTTTTGCGTTTCACTCCGGGGTTCCGCAATGAGAGGTTTTGTGGTACAATAAGCAGTGAGTCGGGCCGCAGGGGATGAGGGGGCCTGAAAAATATGAATCATACAGACAGGATGAAACAAAATGGAAAAAACCAAAAAACTGGCGGTAGGCATTTTAGCGCATGTCGATGCGGGAAAGACGACGCTGGCAGAGGGAATTTTATATAAAACAGGCCAGATCCGGAAAGCCGGAAGAGTGGATCACAAGGACGCCTTTCTGGACACGGAGGAACTGGAAAAAGCAAGGGGCATCACGATCTTTTCCAAACAGGCCGTGCTGAAGCTGAACGAGACGGAGGTCACACTCCTTGACACGCCGGGCCATGTGGATTTCTCGGCGGAGATGGAGCGCACTTTACAGGTCATGGACTATGCGGTTCTTCTGATCAGCGGTGCGGACGGCGTGCAGGGGCATGTGGAAACCCTGTGGCGGCTGCTCGCGCGGTATGAGATCCCGGTCTTTCTCTTTATCAACAAGATGGATCAGCCAGGCACGGATGCGGAAAAACTGCTGGAAGAACTGCAGAGCCGTCTCTCAGAGCACTGCCTGAATTTCTCGCAGGATCTCCAGAACGCAGAATTGCTGGAAGAACTCGCCATGTGTGATGAGGACGTGCTGGAGCAGTATCTGGAAACGGGAAGCGTGGAAGAAAACCAGATCCGCACGATGATCGCAGAGCGGAAGGTTTTTCCGTGCTGCTTTGGCTCTGCACTCAAGATGGAGGGCGTGACGGAATTTCTGAAAATTCTGGACCGGTTTACAAAAACGCCGGAGTACGGCGGGGATTTTGGCGCGCGCGTTTTTAAGATTTCAAGGGACACGGCAGGAAACCGTCTGACGCATCTGAAAATCACGGGCGGCGTGCTGAAGGTGAAGCAGATGCTCGGCGAAGAAAAGGCAGACCAGATCCGTATTTATTCCGGTGCGGGCTATACGATGGTACAGGAAGCACCGGCGGGGACGATCTGTGCCGTAACGGGACTGAACAGCACTTTCTCCGGTCAGGGCATCGGCAACGAAACCGAGGCGGAAAAACCGGTGCTGGAGCCGGTGCTGACGTACCGCATCGAGCTTCCGCCGGACTGCGATGTCCATCAGATGCTTGGAAAACTGCGCCAGTTAGAAGAAGAAATCCCGGAGCTCCACATTGTCTGGAATGAGCGCCTCGCGGAAATCCATGCGCAGGTCATGGGTGAGGTGCAGATCGAGATCTTAAAGAGTCTGATCCACGAGCGTTTCGGCGAATGGGTGGAATTCGGAGCCGGAAATATTGTATACAAAGAGACGATCCGCAGTACCGTGGAGGGTGTCGGCCATTTCGAGCCGCTGCGCCATTATGCGGAAGTTCATTTGCTGCTGGAGCCGGCAGAACCGGGCAGCGGACTGCAGATTGGAACCGTCTGCAGCGAGGACACCCTGGACCGCAACTGGCAGCGTCTGATCCTCACACATCTGCTGGAGCGGAAGCATCCCGGCGTGCTGACCGGGTCGGAGATTACCGATATGAAAATCACGCTGGTCAAGGGCCGTGCGCACATTAAGCACACCGAGGGCGGCGACTTCCGCCAGGCGACGTACCGTGCGGTGCGGCAGGGACTGAAAAAAGCAGAATCCGTTCTGCTGGAGCCGGTCTATGCGTTCCGTCTGGAAATTCCGTCGGAATCGACGGGACGGGCGCTGAACGATATCCAGCGGATGTACGGCAGCTTTGAACCGCCGGAAATGGAAGGCGATATGACAGTGATCACCGGAACCGCACCGGTTGTGACGATGCGGGATTATCAGAAAGAAGTGACTGCTTATAGCCGGGGACGCGGAAGAGTGTTCTGTACCTTAAAAGGATATGAGCCGTGTCACAACGCGGAGGAAGTGATTGCCTTCATCGGCTACGATTCCGAGGCGGATGTGGAAAATCCGACGGGTTCTGTGTTCTGTGCCCACGGGGCAGGCTTTGTCGTTCCATGGAATGAAGTGGAAGACCATATGCATCTGGAATACACGCTGGAAAATCCGGAAGAAGAAAGCGATTCAGCCGAATCTGCGGCAGACCGGAGCGGCGGAGCATCCTCTGTGCAGAAAGCAAAAAAAGCATCCGACCGCGTGCCGATGGCAGCTTCCCTGCAGGAGGCAAAGGAGCTGGAAGAAATCTTTACGAGGACATACGGCAAAGTGGAGCGGAAGCGCGCCGGTTTCGAGCGGCGGACACGTCCGGTCACCTCGTCATCCGGCATCGGGGATCCCAAATATGCAAAATCAAACCGCCCGAAGGAGCCGCAGGAGGAATATCTGCTGGTGGACGGCTATAACATTATTTTTGCATGGGATGATTTAAATGAGCTGGCGAGGTATAATATTGAGAGCGCCAGAGGAAAGCTGATGGACATCCTGTCAAATTATCAGGGATATAAAAAAATGACGCTGATTCTTGTCTTTGATGCCTACAAAGTAAAAGGCAACCAGGGTGAGGTCGGCATGTACCATAATATTCATGTCGTTTATACGAAAGAGGCGGAGACGGCTGACCAGTACATCGAGAAAACGGTTCACAGGATCGGCCACAACGGCAACGTAACGGTGGCTTCCTCGGACGGTCTCGAGCAGATCATCATTATGGGAGCGGGCGCGCATCGTCTCTCCGCACGGGATCTGCGCACCGAGATTGAACATACAAACGGCCAGATCCGGGAAAACTATCTG
Source organism: Blautia sp. AF32-4BH (assembly GCF_003460565.1). Taxonomy (NCBI): domain Bacteria; kingdom Bacillati; phylum Bacillota; class Clostridia; order Lachnospirales; family Lachnospiraceae; genus Blautia; species Blautia sp. AF32-4BH. Next base: position 97,563 of record NZ_QTVL01000003.1, read on the forward strand.
GAGAAAGAACAGAAAACGAAGTCGTACCTGCTGGAGAACGCCTCTGGAGAACTGGGAGACTTTTTAAAAGAGCTGGAAGAAGAGCGAAAAAAAGAGAGTAAAAAGAGCAAAGGAAAGGCTTAAGATGAATTACGCAATCATATTATCGGGGGGAATCGGAACGAGAATGCAGATGGGGGATTTTCCGAAGCAGTATCTGGAAGTGGAAAAGAAACCGATTCTGCTGTATACGCTGGAGCAGTTTCAGAAAAGCAGTGCCGTTGAGAAAATCGTCATCGTGGCGGCAGATGCCTGGAGAGAGAAGATCCGCGGATGGATGGAAGAAGACGGGATTACGAAATTTCTCGCCTTTGCGGATGCCGGGGATACGCGGCAGGAATCCATTCATAATGGCCTTACCGTCTGCATGGAGGATTCCGTATCGGAGAACGACGGTGTGATCATCCACGACGGCGTGCGGCCTCTGGTGAGCGAACAGCTGATTGGCGACTGCCTTGCGGCGCTTGCCGATCATGAGGGCTGTATGCCGGTGCTGCCGATGAAGGACACGATCTATCAGAGCAGCGACGGAACGAAAATTGACCATCTGCTGGAGCGCAGCACGCTGTTTGCCGGTCAGGCGCCGGAAGCCTTCCGGCTGCATCCGTACGCGAAGATCAACCGGGAAGCATCGAAAGAGGAGCTGTCCCTCACAAGGGGAACGAGTGAAATTGCCTACCGCCATGGAATGGATGTGGCGATGATCCCAGGGGATGAGCGGAACTTTAAGATTACAACAAGGAGCGATCTGGAGCGTTTCTGTACGATTGTGGAAGGAGAAACGAAATGAGAGCATACGAGCTGCATGGAGTCAATGATTTAAGAAGGGAAGACATCGAAAAACCGGAAATCCCATCCGGCTGGGTTCTGGTGCAGGTAAAGGCATCAGGAATCTGCAGCTCCGATATTCCGCGGATTTTCACAAACGGAACATACCATTTTCCAACGATTCCGGGTCACGAGTTTTCAGGCGTGGTTGCCGCATACGGCGAGGGTGTGCCGGAAGAGCGAGTTGGAAAACGGGTCGGCATTTTCCCGCTGATCCCATGCCGCACCTGCCCGCAGTGCCGGCAGAAAAAATATGAGATGTGCGAACACTACGATTACCTCGGCTCGCGCCGGGACGGCGGCTTTGCGGAATACGTGGCCGTGCCGGACTGGAACCTGATGGAGCTGCCGGAAAACGTCAGCTTCCGCGAGGCAGCAATGCTGGAGCCGCTCTCTGTGGCGCTTCATGCGGTGAAACGAAGCGGTGTGAAGCCGGGCGATACCGCAGCAGTGATCGGAACGGGCATGATCGGTTTTGCAGCGGCAGCGTGGGCGAAAGCGCTCGGCGCCGAAACCGTTTTTGTGATTGGACGGGGCGAAGCAAAACGTGCGGTCGCAGAACAGATCCCGGGCATCTCATATGTGACGGAAGAGGAGAGTAAAGCGATTCAGGCGGATGTTGTAGTAGAAGCGGTCGGAACGCCGCAGGCCGTTTCCGGTGCAGTTCTTCTTGCAAGACCGGGCGGAAGCATCGTGCTGATGGGAAATCCATCGGGCGATCTTGCGATGGAAAAGAACGTGTACTGGCGCATCCTGCGCAAACAGCTGAACCTGATGGGAACGTGGAATTCTTCTTATGAAAAAGATGAAGCCTGCGACTGGACGGAGGCACTCGATGCGCTTTCGAAGAAGAAAATCCCGGCACAGGCGCTGATCACGCACTGTTTCCCGTCCGAAAAGCTGATGGACGGACTGGAACTGATGAAAAATCATAAAGAGCCATACTGCAAAGTAATGGTTTCATGGGAGTAGAAATATGAGAAAAAGTCAGATATCGGCATCCATGATGTGCTCAAACCTTGTGGATCTGCAGGCGACGATCGATGTATTTGAAAAAGAAAAAGTCGAATATCTCCATATTGATGTGATGGACGGCGAGTTCGTTCCGAACTTCGGCCTTGGCGTCGACTACATCCGCGGACTGCGGGAACTGACGAGTATTCCGCTCGATCTTCATCTGATGATTAAAGACCCGGAGTACAAGCTGCCGTGGATCGGCATTTACAAAGAGGACATCGTGACGATTCATTATGAGAGCACTTTCCAGGTGCAGCGCGCGCTCGATTACCTCGTGCCGTACGGCTGCAAGCGGTTCCTCGCGATCAACCCGGCGACACCGATCGGGCAGATCGAGGAAGTGCTTGATTATATCGACGGCGTCAATCTTCTGATGGTGAATCCGGGCTTTGCCGGACAGAAAATTGTGCCGAGTACGCTGCGCAAGGCGGAAAAGCTGCAGAAATTTCTGCAGGAGATGCACCGGGAGGACATCATTTTAGAAGTGGACGGAAACATTACGAAGGAGCACGGCGCGACGCTGCGTTCCTTTGGAGCCAGCATTTTTGTGGCGGGAACTTCGAGCATTTTCTGCACCGATGTATCGCACTTCGGAGAAAAAATCCGGGAATTCCGGAAAGCAGTGGAATAAGAAAAAGAACTGCCTTCCCGGGATGCACGGTTTGAAAAACAGACGAATACTGTAAAGTGAGAAATGACGGAGCGTGTCATATGGTAGAATTGCTTCTGCTTGCTGCGGCGCTCTCAGCCGATAACTTTGCAGTAAGCATCGGATATGGAAGCAGCAATACGAGAATTTCACCCGGCATGACGGCGCTGCTGAATCTGTTTTGCAGTGCTGCCCTGGTTGCTTCCGCGCAGTTTGGAAAAAGATTTCTGCAGTCCGCAGGACCGGAATGGGGAACCAGAGTGGGTGCGGGCTGCTTTTTTCTTATGGGAACGCTGAAAATTTTCGAAGAACTGAGAAAACGCAGAAGAAAAAAGCAGGGAAAACCAGAAGCAAGACTGGAACATCTGGAAAAACAGCTCCACCCACTGGAATTTGGCCTGCTGGCGGTTTCGATGTCGGTGGATGGAATTGTCTCCGGCGTCTTTGCCGCGGATCTTCCGGTGACAGGAGGACAGATCTTTTTTGCCTCCTTCGCGGTCGGAATGGCGGCGATGTATGCCGGAACTGCCATCGGAAAAAAGACGGGGCAGAAAAACGGCGGAAACGGAGCACTGTTCGGAGGAATTCTGTTCTATTTACTGGCGTTTTTAAAGCTCACATAGAATTACATGTAAGAAAGAAAAACCAGCAGATCCCGGCGTAAAATTGACAAGCCCGTGCAGATATGCTATAAAAGTAGGAGGTTTGCTGCTGGAAAATTTAAAAAACAGATGCAGCAGACAAAGTAAGAGAGGAAAATACATGATTTCAGTAGTAATCCCTTCGTACAACGGTGCAGAAACACTGTTTCAGGCAATCGACTCAGTCCTTTGCCAGACAACAAAAACCCCGCTGGAAATCCTGGTGATCGACGACCATTCCACGGACGATACGATGGAAAAGATGGGGCGTTACGGAGAAAATGACCGGGTACGGTATATCCGGAATGAGACAAACAAAGGAGCATCCGCATCCAGAAACCGCGGTGTACAGCTCGCAAAGGGCGATTACATTGCCTTTCTGGACGCGGATGATTACTGGGATCCCGAAAAACTGGAAAAGCAGGAAAAAGCCCTTGCAAAGACCGGTGATGTGCTCTGCTGTACGGGTCGGGAGCTGATTTACGATCAGGAACCGGAAAAGCAGAAGATTTTTTCTGTCCCGGAGCGGATCACCTACAAAATGCTACTGCGCGGCAACGTGATCGGCTGCTCGTCGGTACTGGCCAAAAGAAGCGTTCTGCTGGAATTCCCGATGGAAAAGGACGAGTGCCACGAGGATTATCTGGACTGGCTGCGGATCCTGAAAAAATACGGGACAGCCTGCGGTGTGGATGAGCCTTTGCTGAAATACCGGCTGTCCAGCACAGGAAAATCGGGGAATAAACTGCATTCTGCAGGAATGACTTACCGTGTTTACCGCGAGCTGGGAATGGGAACGTTCCGCTCCCTGTACTGTTTTGCGTGCTATGCCGTAAACGGTGTGCGGAAGTATTACGGTAAGGGCAAAAAGAGAGGAAGAGATTGATGAACTATAAAAACAGGGAACAGTACAAACATCTGATGCGTGTCCTGGCGGTCGCGGCGATTGTGCTTCTGGAATGCGCTGTTTTTTCTGTGTTCTGGGACAGATACTATGCGAGCCACCTGTGGCTGGAGCCGTTCTGGGATAAGGGAAATCAGATTATCGTCGTGATCTACGGTATTTTTCTTCTGGTTTTCATGTACATTTACGGCGGCATGAAGATCGGCTACATGAAGGGAAGCAGCATCATCTATTCCCAGATGATGACGGCATTCTGTGCCAATGCGCTGATGTATCTGCAGATTATCCTGCTGTGGCGCCACCTGCCGTACATTCTGCCGATGGTCGGCATGACACTCGTGGACTTTGCGCTGGCAGGCATTGTATCCTGGCTTTTTGAGAAAACGTTTGCGCGTCTCTTTCCGCCAAGAGAGGTGCTTCTGATTTACGGTGAATACCCGATGGAAAGCCTGGAGCTGAAGATGAACCAGCGGCCGGACAAGTATATTGTAGCACATAAGGTGAGCGTGGAAGTGGGAGAGAAAGAGCTCTGCCGCCAGATTGACACATACGGTCAGGAGGGTGTGATCCTGGGCGATCTTCATTCGGAGCTGCGCAACCGTCTGCTGAAATATTGCTATGCGAAAGAAATCCGTGTCTATCTGACGCCGAAGCTGTCGGATATTATGGTACGGAAAGCGGAAGCGCTCCATATTTTCGATACACCGCTTCTGCTCGCGCGAAACAGTGGTCTTTCGTTTGATCAGAGATTCTGCAAGCGCCTGCTGGATCTGCTCGTATCGACGATTCTTCTTGTGATCACGTCGCCGATTATGCTGATCGCAGCGCTCTGCATCAAGCTGTATGACCATGGCCCGGTGTTCTTTAAACAGAAACGTCTCACGATCGGCGGAAAAGAATTCTATGTCTACAAATTCCGAAGCATGATCGTGGATGCCGAAAAAGACGGCGTAGCCCGCCTGGCAACGAAGAACGACAGCCGCATTACGCCGGTCGGGAAGGTGATCCGCGCGACGAGAATTGATGAGCTGCCGCAGCTTCTGAACATTTTCAAGGGCGATATGAGCGTCGTCGGACCGCGCCCGGAGCGGCCGGAGATTGCAAAGGAATATGAGGAATCGATTCCGGAGTTTGCTTACCGTCTGAAAGTAAAGGCAGGCCTTACCGGCTACGCCCAGATTTACGGAAAGTACAACACGACCGCATACGACAAGTTGAAGCTGGATCTGATGTACATAGAAAGCTATTCGATTTTAGAGGATCTGAAGCTGATTCTTGCAACCTTTAAGATTGTCTTCACAAAGGAGAGCACAGAAGGGCTCGAGGAAGGACAGACGATCAGCCTGAACGCAAAGGAAGAGGAGAAAAAAGATGTTTAATACCGAGGACGAAATTCTGCGCCGGCTGCAGGAAAAAAATCTGGAAATGGCCGTTATGTTTTACCACTGGTGCCAGAGAAATCATCTGACCTGTTATCTCTGCGGCGGCGGCTGTATCGGTGCAATCCGCCACGGCGGCTTTATTCCGTGGGACGATGATCTCGACTTTTTCATGCCGCGGAAAGATTACGAGAAGTTCCTGAAAATCTGGGATACGCAGGAGGAGAGTAAAATCTACAAGCTCGAGTACCCGAAAGAGGGCTTCTGCAATGCTCACACGTTTGCGAACATCCGCGACAGCCGCACCACGCAGGTGAAAAAGGAGCAGGTCGATATGGATCTCTGCCACGGCGTTGCACTTGATATTCTCCCGATCGAGGGCTATGCACCGGGAAACCTTGCGCGGAAATGGCAGGTGATCGAGGGAAAGATTTTCCAGCTCTTCTGCACGCAGGTTATTCCGACCAAAGAACGCCACGGCGCGTTTATGCATTACCTGGGAACGATTCTGCTGGCGCTGGCTCCGACGCAGAAGATGCGGTACCGGATCTGGAAGCAGGCAGAGAACTATATTACAAAATTTGATATCGACAGCCCGCGGGTGGACGGCATCACCGAGATGTGCGCACCGCAGGCGATTCTCCGGAAATATCCGAAAAAGATTTTTGCATCGGCGATTGAGGTTCCGTTCGAGAACGAGCGCCTGCCGATTCCGGTCGGATATGACACATATCTGCGCATGGCGTTCGGCGATTATATGAAACTGCCGCCGAAAGAACAGCAGAAAGGCCACCACGATGCGGCGTTTCTGGATCTCGATCATCCGTATGAGCAGTATAAGGGGATACACTACTGCTGTAAGAAATAAAGAAAGAGGATAAAACAATGCCGGAAATTTCAATCATTACCCCGGTGTATCAGGCAGAAAAATTTTTAAAAAAATGTGTGGATTCCATTCTCTCCCAGTCTTTTACGGACTGGGAGCTGCTTCTTGTAGATGATGGAAGCACCGACAAGAGCAGTGAAATCTGCCGGACATACGCAGAACAGGATGCGCGGATCCGTTATCACCAAAAAGAGAACGGCGGTGTCAGTTCGGCGCGGAATGCGGGCGTTGCGCTTGCAGAGGGGCGTTATATCACGTTTGTGGACAGCGACGATTTCGCAGCGGAGGATCTTCTGGAAACACTGTATCGTCTGGCGGAAAAATATGATGCCGAAATGAGTATCTGCCGCGGATACGATCTCTATGAAGGAAGGCCGGTGCCGGATCTGAAACAGGAGGGAATCGAATCTGTGACCGACAGCGAGGAGGGACTGCGCCAGGTGATGAAGGCGCGCGTGTTCGGCGTGATGCCGTGGGGCAAGCTGTATCGGAGAGAGATTTTCGAGGGCGTTGTCTATCCGGAGAAAACAATCGCCGAGGATGCATACGTCATCGTTCCGTTAATGGAGCACTGCCGGAAGGTGGCCTTTTCCACAGCACAGAAATACTATTATGTGCACCGGCGCGAAAGCCTCACGACAAGCGGTTTTCGCTGGTCAGATCTGGGTTCGGTGGAAGTATGGGATCATAATCAGAATGTCGTGGAAGAACGCCACCCGGCGCTGAAAAAAGAAGCAGGTGTGCGCTGCTGCTGGGCGCGGTTTTTCGTGCTGGACAAGCTGATGCTGTTGGAAACCATGGACGCGGAGAAAAAGGCGCTTGCGAAGAGGCTGGCAAAAGAGCTTAAAAAGCATCCGCTTCTGGTACTGGAAGGCGATCACTTCACGAATGGGCGGAAAATCGCCTATCTGACCCTGTTTCTGGGAACCGGAATTTACCGGCAGTGCGTTCGTGCACTGTTCCGGAAAAGAAATTTATAAAAAATGCGGCAGAAACGAATGAGATTTTCGTTTCTGCCGCATTTTTATATGGATTTTTCTAGCTTTCTTTTTCGGAAAGCAGAACACCGTTTTTATCAAACACATACGTTGTTCCGTCAATTTTTTTCGTCCCGGTGACGCATCCGCCCCAGCTCTGGAAATAATATGTTTTTCCGTCAATTTCTGCCCAGCCGGTCTGCATGGAAGCATCATCGTTGAAGTAATACCAGTTGTTTTTATAATAGAACCACTGCGATTTTCTCGCACCGCCCCAGCTGTAGGTAAAGTACCAGACACCTTCCCGGATCACCCATTGGTTTGCCGGCATGACGCCGTTTTCATCAACAAAATAAAGATTGTTGTCGTACGTAAAGGCTTCATCCGTTTTCCGTGTACAGTCCTCATTAATATAATAGTATTTATTCTGAAGCAGCAGCCAGCCTTCGTGTGCGGCACCGCCCCAGCTTCTGAGATAATAATAGTTTCCATCCCATTTCAGCCACTGGTTCTGATACATTTTTCCGCTCTTATTTACAAAGTAGAGATTGTTGTCATACAGGAAACTTTCGTTCTGCTTCAGGGAACCGTCCGCATTCATAAAATACCAGGCGCCATCGATCTGATACCAGCCATTGGTTACGCAGGAATATTTCTGTACATAATACCAGGCACCGTCATGGTACAGCCAGGTGCTGCCGGAAATACCGCCCCAGGAAAGAAATTTGACGCGGTAACCGTTTAAGGTAAGTGTCGTATTGCGTGCGGCACCTCCCCATGTGTAAAAATAGTACATCGTTTTGGTCTCCGGATCAGCGTGCCATCCGGACGAATACATAATACCGGTATCCTTGGCGAGATAGTACCAGTTGTTGCTGATAAACTGCCATCCGGTCTGCATCTCACCGCTGCCGGAAAAATAATAGTAATCTCCATCAAGCAGAAGCCAGCCTGTTGCCATAACGCCGTCCGCGCCGAGGTAATACGTTTTGTGGTCGAGGGTGAGCCAGCCGGTATACGGTGTTTCATCATCGTTGTAGTAATACCATTTTCCATCCCGTTTTACCCAGCCGATGACGTGGCGTTCGTTTGTGATCACGCCGTTTTCATCGGAGGTATATTCGATGCCCGTTTCTGTGTCGCGCCAGGAAGTGGAGCATACGAGAAGATGGCTGCTGTCTGCATAATATTTCTGTCCGCCGCGGGTGAAAAATCCGCTGTACGGGATGCCGTCATGATAAGCAACGAGCTTGGAAGAACGGCCGCGGTAAATTTCATAGGTATCATCCACGTTGGAAGTGACCGCGGAACCGGAAAAGTCAGCAATGACTGCCGGAAGATCGCCGGAATATTCTGTCGTGGAAAATACGCGCAGCCCCAGAGAGGTCAGGGTCTCGACGGTATCGTTATCCATAATACGGAAGTCACCGGTCTGGATAAAATATTCCGGGTTGACGGCAGCAAGATAGTCTGCATCGACAGCATTCGGATATCCGTGATGATTGGAAGTCATCAGATCAATGCTGTACAGCCCGTAGTTCGAAACAATCCGGCTGGCATCTCCCTCGACGTCGTCGATATCGCTCGTCAGAAAAGCGCGGTGGTCGTTTGCGGAGGCAATTACACCAAGACAGAACTGGTTGGCGTCCTCTTTTGGACTTGTGAGATAATCTTCCTCGTAGTTGACAATCTGGATCTGGAAATTTCCAAAAGCAAAATCAGGAGATCCTTCTTCTGCGGAGGCGGCACCGGGATTCAGATGCTGGATCAGGGTCACGCCTTCAGTCTCTTCTGCAGCAGTAAGAAGCTGGTCGTAGACATAAAGATTGTCCCAGAGACGCGCAGTATTATAGATATAACTGTCATCATACGGGAGCAGATAAACCCGGTCGGGGGAATACAGCCGCACGATGGTATCGCCGGTTCCAATATGGTCGCTGTGCGGATGTGTTGCAACATAAAACTGCAGATTATCGGAGGTGACACCGAGGGAGTCCAGGTAGGAGAGTACCTCATCGTCGTAGCCGGTCGACGTTGTGATGCCGCTGCGCAGCGGATAACGCGGATCAGATCCGTCAGGGTAATCCCAGTCCTCGCCGGAGTCTACCATGCCGAAAATTTTCTGGCCATTATCGTCTACACTTTCCAGAACGATGGCATTGGAGCCGCTGCCGAGTGTCAGAATGTGAATTTTTGCTGTAGTATCAGCCGCATGTGTGTTTTCCGGGGTGAGAAAAAGAAAAGCAGCGGCAAGGGATGCAGCGCCGATGGAAAACACGGATCTGCGGGTATGCCGGGAAAAAGGCATATCAATGGCTCCTTTCGTAACATATATCATTAAAACAAAAAGTAAAACAGCCGGGTGGAAAATAAGCGCTCAACATCACAATTATACAAAATTTCAGGGAAAAGTCAATGTTTATTAGAATTTCGATTACTTGACGCAGACAGGGCATCATGTTAGAATGAGTGGGATTGGGAATGTAAGGAAAAGAAAGGAACCAAACATGATTACCTTATTAAAAATGCCGGCACTGTTTCTGGGAATGCTCGCAGTGTTCTGCTGCCTGGGTTCTTTTTTTATCAGAGAAAACAGGTATGAGAGCGGACATCTGGGTGAAACTGTGCTGTTTGGCTTTATTGCATATTACTTCTTATTTGAACTGATTTCTGTGCCGATGATGGTGCTCGGTGCAAAGCTGCATCTGCTCGCATGGGTATGGGCTGCTGTTGTGGCTGTCCTTGTAATTGCTTCCATCTGTCTTCATCTGGGAATGTGGAGAGAGTGGGGAAAAAGAAGCGGCGGTTTCTGGAGAGGAAAGACGGCGGCTTTTTATGTGATGCTGGTGCTGATTGGAATCCAGCTGTATTTTGTTGCTGCACTGCAGGAAAACGGCAGTGCGGATGCAGCGTATTATGTGGGAAGTGTGACAACGAACCTTGCGACAGATTCCATCAGCAGCTTTGACCCATATACAGGAAAAGCACTGGATTTTTTTAACATCCGTTATGTGTTCAGCATGTATCCGGCAGCAAATGCAGTACTGTGCTGTTTAACGGGCCTTCATCCGCTCGTAGTGACGAAGGTGATTCTCTGTATGATGACGGTAGTTTTAAGTTATCTCGTCTATGCACAGATCGGAAAGGCGCTGTTAAAAGAAAAACAGATGGTATGGGTGCTCCTGTGCTTTATTAGTGTTGTGAATCTGAATTTTCATACGATCTTTTCGAATGCGTCGTTCCTGCTGACGAGGGGATACGAGGGAAAGGCCGTATTGTGCAATATCATCCTCCCGTTTCTGTTTTATCTTGGCCTGCGCATGTATCAGGAGAAAAACGGAAAGAGAGTCTGGCTGCTGTTTTTCATGACAGGCGTCGCTGCAATTGACCTTACGATGTCATCCATGATGACCGTACCGGTGGCCATGAGTGCTGTGATTCTGCCGAATCTTGTGCGGAAAAAACGCTGGGGACAGAGCGGGCTCTATCTGCTTGCTGTGCTGCCGTGTGTGCTGGTGCTTGGGGTCTATCTCCTTGGTGTGCGCGGTATCCTGCAGATTCCGGTTGTGCGGTAGAAAGGAGAAAATGTGGGCGGAATAAATCTGAATGAGAGCGGCCTCGATTTTGTGAGACAGGTCTTTGTGACGTTTGGAGGAAACACAACCGTACTGACGCTGTTTCTGCTGTCGGTGCTGTATCTCGCTTTAAAAGGAAAAAAGGAAGAGCGGTATGTGTTCGTAACAACCGCTGTTTTTCTGGCCTTTACGGTATACAATCCATTTGCGGTGAAATATATCCTGGGAAAACTTGGAATGGTCAATGTCTATTACCGGTTTTTCTGGATTCTGCCGATGGTACTGACCATCGGATATGCCTGCACGAAAGTTGTGGGCGGGCAGAAAAAAGGCTGGAGACGGTATCTGACCGCGGCTGTGCTGGCAGCGGTCATCTGTTTTGGCGGAAATTCCGTACTGGCTGGCGGACTGCCGAAGCTGCCGGATAACCAGTACAAGATGCCAGATGATCTTCTGGCCGTCTGTACGGTGCTGCACGAAGAAGCGGGAGAGGGAACCGTAAGAGTTGTCTTTGAACCGGATTTCAACCTGATCGTGCGGCAGTATGATGCTTCGTTTGAACTGGTTCTGGACCGCGATATGGTTCTGACCTATCAGGGCTCCAATACGGTATCAACTGATGCACTGACCGAGCAGGAAATTGAAGACGAAACAAAGATCCTTCAGATTATCACACAGATGGATCTGTCGCTGGATCAGAAAGAATTTTACAGAAGTCTTAGGGAAATGAATGCAGAGTATATTGTACTTTCGAGCAGTTCAGCGGCAGTATCCTATGTGGAAACAGCGGGGTGCATCCCGGTAAGAGAAGTAGAAGGGCATATCATTTTCCGCGTGGAAGAAAAGTAAAAAGGAGGACTTGTTTTTGAATAAGGCAAAAGATTATATTCAGCTGCACCTGAATATCCTGCTGTTTTCTCTGACGAGTGTGTTCTCGAAAGCAGCATCGGTTCAGCTGAACCGGGGAGGAATCAAAAATCCTCTATTATATGTATTTTTATTTCTGATGGTTGCAAACTGTGGCATTTACGCTATTGCATGGCAGAAGGTAATCAAAAAATTCTCTTTGTCAACCGCATATGCAAACCGCAGCGTCTATCTGATCTGGTCCCAGATCTGGGCCGTGATCATTTTCCATGAAAATCTGACGGTAAAAAATATCATCGGCCTTCTGATTGTGCTGGTGGGAGTTATGGTGGTGCAGCGATATGAATAAATATATGATTTTAATGCTGATCTGTACAATGTTTTCAGCAGTATCACAGATTCTGCTGAAACAAAGCGCCAACGAGGAGCATGCATCTGCACTTCGCGAGTATCTGAACTGGCGCGTGATTGTGGCGTATCTGATTTTTGGCAGTGTACTTCTTTTAAATACGTATGCCTACACACAGGTAGATTTGAAATACGGTCCGGTGTTGGATACCTTTACGTACGTCTTTGTCCTGCTGCTTTCCTTTGGCGTTTTGAAAGAAAAGGTATCAAAAGGAAAGCTGATTGGGAATCTGATTATTATTCTGGGGGTACTGGTGTATACATTGCCGTAAAACGTTCCGATGATGGAAAGAAAGCGATATCAGCTAAGCTGTCCTTGTCCTTTGAAATAGGGGGTCTGCGTACAACAAACGAAAGGCTTTTGATTATGAATAAGAAAAAAATAGATTATCGTTTTAAGATATTATATGCTGTGGCGATTCTGATGGTTGTTGCGGGACATTGTGATGGTGGTGGAATTTCTTTGGACTTTGCGCAATGGTTTCCGTATGAGGGAATCCATCTGGCGCTGTTTACTTTTTGTTCAGGATATTTTTTTAAAGATGCAGCACTGAAATGACCGGGGAGATATGTCTGTAAAAAGCTTCGTACCCTGATACTTCCAATGTATGGGTATACGATTGCGTATGGGCTGATTGTCAGGTTATTACATCGGTGGGGCTTTCAAATCGGTGGAAAATTTAATTTGCACAATATTCTGATTTCACCTTTAAACGATGGGCATCAGTTTGTCCTTAATATGGCCGGCTGGTATATTGTGCCCTTGTTTATGGTAGAAATATTAAATTGTATGATTCGGGCATTTTTTAAGCGAAAAGGATGGCAGATACCGGAATGGATATTTTTTGCAGGGGCAGTACTTATTGGAATGGGCGGCAATTTTTTGGCGATTATGGAATATCGCACCAGCTGGTGGCTGACAGTGGTCAGAATTCTGTATTTTGCTCCGTTTTATGCAATGGGTATTTTTTATAAAAAGATACTGGAGAAATATGTGGACAGGATTCCATCTGTAGTGTATTTTGCGATTGTGTTTGCTGCAAAACTTATGATTTTTCTTCATTATAAAACTAGGTTGGCTTATACGCCAGCGTGGTGCAATGACTTTAATCAAGGACCGGTCATGCCAATTATTATTGGTTTTTTGGGAATTGCACTTTGGATGCGGATTGCAACGATAATGGAACCAGTATTTGGAAGAAAAAAGTGGATTAATCTTCTTGCAGACAACACATTTTCGATTATGGAAAATCAGTTTTTGGGTTTTTTACTTGTAAAAGTTGCTTTCGGAACAATTGCGAATGGCACAAAGCTGTTTTTGAAGTTTGACTGGTCAAGATGTAAAAGTGATATTTGGTGGTATTATATGCCGAAGGACGTAGAACAGACAAAAATTCTGTATTTATTAGCAGCGATTTTTGCTGCCTTACTGATCCAGTGGATCCTTACACAGGTGAAAAAAATGGGAAAAAACATATTTTTGTACGTAAGACAATAGTTAAGCGTATACTGCTTTAAATATTTTGCAAGATAAAAATCCCGCAGAAAAAGAAATGAAAACTTTTTCTGCGGGATTTTATTTTATATTGCATAGATCTGAATCGTTATCAAATTTTTATTGATAATCGATAGGAGACAGGTCGTGAGGATCATCTTCCGCAGAAGAGCCTAGATGTCTGATGGTTTTGGAATTATCCTCATTTTCAGAGAAATCGTCCTCATCTATTCCAGAAGAAGAACTTTCGACTGTGGAATCCAAATCGTTTTCTGTAAAAGAAGAAGCGGAGGAAATGTCATTTACCGAAGTGGAGTCGGGTGTTTCCTCTTCCAATTCAGGATTTGTATCGCAAGGACCCTCGATGAGATGGTAATCCGACTCGGAAAAATGATACCATTTCCCATCCTCAAGCTTTTGCCAGCCGGAAACCGCGTGGCCGTCCTTATCAATAAAATAAGACTGCTTACCGTCAGCCCAGAGCTGATGTGGATTGTAAGTTACCCATTCGTTATTGGCAAATCGATCTTCTTCCTTAATATAAAATTTCTGATATTCGCCATCGCCGACCCAGACGGGGGTAAGATCAGCATCAAGTTCATCGAAGAATCGGGAGCCCATAGAGAGCTGGCGATTCAGTTCATCGAAGCCAAGTTCTTCGGCAAGTGTAGGCTTGTCTGAAAAAAGATTCGTACCAAGTCCAAGACGGTCACCGTCAATGACAGCTCCAAGGCTTGCGAGAGTAGTTGGGAACATATCCATCGTGGTGAAAATCCGATTTTTTTCATGAACCGGAAGAATGGGTGAATTTAAAATAGCGTTATAAGTAGAACGTTGATAATCTTCAGCGATGTTTTCACAAAAATCAGAGTCCATGGTCAGATGATCACCGGAAAGAATTATAGTCGTGTTTTCATAAAAAGGCTGTTCCTTGATCCAGTCTATAAACTCACTGACACGGGAACTGGAGCAGTCAATCACCATACCGTAGTGGTCATCTCCGTACTGCTTTTCATCACACTCGTCACATTTGTAGCCGTCCTCGAAGTGGGTGGCAACAGTCAGCATACTGAAGTTGAACGGTTCGTCATTCTTGGAAATCTCCGTCAGTTTATCTTTTGCATACTCAAACAGTTTGGCATCTTCATAGCCCCACCACTGGTAGTAGCCTTCCGGGATCAGTCCCTCGCTGATCGCCCAGTAGTAATCGTCAATTTCATAATCACCGTGCGAAGTGAAGTAATTCTTCCGTCCGCCGAATGCGGCATCGGAACCCATCATAAAGTACTGTTTGTAGCCGGCTTCATTGAGAACGTCGCCAAGTGTTGAAAGCTGCGGAAAAAAGCTGTCCTGATAAGCCATCTCATTGCCTTGAATCGAAAGCTTCAGCGGAAGACCGGAAGTCTGTGCAAAGAGACCGCCCATGGTCCAGGTGGTTCCGGTTGTCGGATAAGCGCCGCCCAGCTTGTCGGAGTTGGAAAAATTGATATTGTCCAGGGCAAGATTAGTCAGGGCGGGAATAAAATTGTGGTCGTAAGCACCGCCGTCTTTTTTATCAGAATAGGTGCTTTCCATTGATTCCAGATAAATATAGATCAGATTCCGTTTCTTTTCCGGGAATGTAATCGTTGTCTGGGACGGATTGACGTAATTATCTTCGATCAAAGTGCTGTAGCTGTTCTGAATGTGCAGGTAAGTATCGATATCCAGCGTCGTCCAGACATTATAAAGAGAATAGGAAGAAAGAGCGATTCCCAGGGCAATGCAGATGCAACCGAGAATGATTTCCACTTTCTTCCGATGGCGCAGGATAATAAAAAGCGCGATCAGAATAGCAAGAACGGCAAAAGAGATCATGCCGCAGGACCAGACGTAACTCCAGAGCACATCCTTGCTGGTACCCTCAAGGGGTGCCTTTAAGTGATAAACAAGTTCTTCCATATCAAGATGCGCCCAGGTCGCGAGCATCCAGCGGGAAGACGTAAAAAGAAGGATCCCAAGGAATCCTAACAGAACGGAAAGAATGGAAAAAAGTATCTTTCCAACATGCTGTACTTTTTTGCGAGACACAGTAAATAACCTCCAGTTTTCTTTAGTGTTTTATAATAGGTAACAAACAGGTAGCGTTAGGTATAAAATATAACTGGGAACTTACGATATTATAACAGAAACTTTACGAAAAAAATAGTATTTTCTTAAAAAATACGAGTGGAAAATGAAAATCCGGGAATTTACATAAAAAGCGGCGGGGCGGGCGTGAAAATGGGTTCTTGAGTTTCTCAGAAAAGAATGGTATAATAGCAAAGATTGTAGACACAAAAGAGGTCAAAAAAAGATCTGTTCACATTTTTGTGGAGAAGAGAAAGGAAAGAAAAATGGGAAAAATTAAAGTAGAATCTTGTGAAATTGAAGGATTAAAAGTAATTACCCCGACCGTATTCGGCGATGAGCGCGGATATTTTATGGAGACATACAATTACAATGATTTTAAAGAAGCCGGCATTGATGTCCAGTTCGTACAGGACAACCAGTCTGCATCCAAAAAAGGTGTCCTGCGTGGACTTCACTTCCAGATCAATTACCCGCAGGACAAACTGGTACGCGTGGTAAACGGAGAAGTATTCGATGTTGCGGTTGACCTTCGCGAGGGATCCAAAACCTACGGAAAATGGTTCGGCGTCCTGCTTTCGGCAGAAAATAAGAAACAGTTCTTTATTCCGAAGAACTTTGCACATGGATTTATCGTACTCTCTGATTATGCAGAGTTTGCTTATAAATGTACCGATTTCTATCATCCAAACGATGAGGGCGGTCTGTACTTTGACGATCCGGAGATCGGCGTGGAGTGGCCGATGCCGGAAGGAATGACAAAAGAAGATCTGATTATTTCGGAAAAAGATCATAAATGGGGCGGAATTAAGGATTTAAAGAAATAAGGAGTAAAAAACATTTATGAACGTATTCAAAGAACTTTATCAGAACCGGAAACTGATCTGGAAACTGTCGAAAAATGATTTCCGCAACAAATTTGCCGGAGCGTATTTTGGCATCGTATGGGCATTCATTCAGCCGATGGTGACGGTTGCTGTTTATTTTGTCGTGTTTCAGCTCGGACTGCGTGTACAGCCAGCTGCCACTGGATATCCGTATATCTGCTGGCTGGTTTCCGGTATTATTCCGTGGTTCTTCTTTTCTGATGCACTGCCAAGTGCGTCAAATTGTCTGCTGGAATACAGTTACCTGGTAAAGAAGGTTGTATTTAAGATCAGTGTGCTTCCAATTGTGAAGGTGATTTCTTCCCTGTTTGTACATCTGTTCTTTATTGTGTTTGCTATTTTGATTTTTGCACTGATGGGAAAACTTCCGCCGGTTCAGATTATCCAGATCGGGTACTATACCTTTGCGGTGATCTGTCTCGTCGTTGTACTTTCCTATCTGACCTGTTCCATCACACCGTTTTTCCGCGATTTCGGCCAGATTATCAATGTAATTCTGAATGTCGGCATGTGGGCAACCCCGATTCTGTGGGATACCACAACAATTCCGAATATTCCGAACTGGCTGAACAGCCTTCTGAAGCTGAATCCTCTGTACTATATTGTCCAGGGATATCGTGACAGCTTTATGAATGGACTCTGGTTCTTCGAGCATCCATGGCACACCCTTTACTTCTGGGCTTTTGTGCTTATGGCAGGACTAATCAGTTCCAAAGTGTTCAAGCGCCTCCGGGTTCATTTCTCAGATGTATTATAGGAGGATGGAATGAGCACAGAAAATACAGAAACAGTAATTTCAATTAACCATGTCAGCAAGGTCTACAAGCTGTTTGAAAAGCCGATGGACCGTCTGAAAGAATCGCTTTCACTGACACATAAAAACTATCACACCGATCATTTTGCGCTGGAGGATATCTCGCTCGAGGTGCATAAGGGCGAGTGTGTCGGTATCATTGGAACGAACGGTTCCGGAAAATCCACACTGCTGAAAATCGTCACAGGTGTCTTAAACCCGACGAGCGGAAACGTGGAGTTAAAGGGAAGAGTCAGTGCCATTCTGGAACTGGGTGCAGGCTTTAACATGGAGTATACCGGTATTGAGAACATTTTCCTGAACGGAACGATGCTTGGCTATACCGAGGAGGAGATGAAGGCAAAGCTCGACGATATCATTGCGTTTGCAGAGATCGGTGACTTTATCAATCAGCCGGTTAAGACGTATTCCAGCGGTATGTTTGCCCGCCTTGCCTTCGCGGTTGCGATCAATGTGGATCCGGATATTCTGATTGTCGATGAGGCCTTAAGCGTCGGAGACATTTTCTTCCAGTCCAAGTGTTACCGGAAATTTAACGATCTGAAAGAAGCAGGAAAAACGATCCTTTTCGTTTCCCACGATATGGGCAGCGTCATCAAGTACTGTGAGAGATGTCTTCTGATTAACAAAGGAAAACAGGTGATGGTTGGAAAATCGTCGGAGGCAGTCGATGTCTACAAGAAGATTCTTGCCAACCAGTACGATGACGAGACAAAAGAAGAGGAAGAGACCGAAGAGAGTGCAGAACAGACCGAAGAGAGAACCGAAGCAGATGCATCCGGTGCCGTATCGGCAGAAAAGCCGAAAAAAGGCCTCTGGAGAGAACGCCTGATTGCGAATGCGCAGCTGGTAGAGTATGGAGACAAGGCTGCGGAGATCGTGGACTTTGCGATTATCGACCACAAAGGTATGATTACATCTTCTGTGGATAAAAACCAGAGATTCCGCATCAAGATGAAAATCAAGTTCCATGAAACGATGGAGCATCCGATTTTTGCCTTTTCGATCAAAGACCGGAAGGGAACGGAGATTACCGGAACGAATACGGCGCTGGAGGATTACACAAAAGACGTGGTGGAAGCAGGAAAGACCGTCACGGTATGCTTTGACCAGATCATGCCGCTGCAGAGCGGACAGTATCTGATGTCGTTTGGATGTACCAGCTACCATCTGGAAGAGCTGGTGATCCACCACAGACTGTACGATGCTTGCTTCCTGGAAGTCTTCTCCATGAAAGACACCGTAGGATTTTTTGATATGAACTCTACCGTGACCTACGAGTAGGATGCGGAGGATAAACGACGGGGGTTATATGAAAGAAACAATAGGAAATGTTCTTTTGAACCTGGATTATTATGACGGCGAAGATGCTTACAGCGACGGCAGCATTGAGGACCGGCTGCTGGAGATCGTCAAGACGACGCCGAAAGAGGATTACCAGAAGGTAATCCTCACAGAAAAAAGCTGGCCGATTTTTTATCACCTTTCTCCAGAACGGGAAAATATTCTGGACTGGTATGAGTGGAAAGACGATGCTTCCGTATTTGAAGTCGGAGCCGGCTGCGGAGCCATTTCCGGCGTGCTCTGCAGAAATGCAAAGCGGGTAGTGGCAAACGATCTGTCGAAGCGGCGCAGTACGATCAATGCCTACAAAAATCAGGATGCGTCCAACCTGGAGATTATGGTTGGAAACTTTAATGTTGTTGCAGAAAAAATGGAAGAACGCTTCGATTACGTGACACTGATCGGTGTTCTGGAGTATGCAAAAAGCTATATTGGAAAGGATAATCCGTATCCGGAATATCTGGAAAAGATCAATCGTCTCTTAAAACCGGGCGGAAAAATCCTGATTGCGATTGAGAACCGTCTGGGACTGAAGTATTTTGCCGGCTGCAGGGAAGACCATGTGGGCCGGGAATTTGCCGGAATTGAAGGATATCCGGGGATCGATTTTGTCGAGACATTCAGCAAACCGGAGCTGGAGCAGATGCTGCAGGAAAACGGTTTTTCGAAGTTTAAGTTTTATTATCCCTATCCGGATTACAAATTTCCGGCGGTCATTTATTCGGATGAATATCTGCCGAAGCCGGGTGAATTGAGAAAAAATCAGCGGAATTTTGATGCTGACAGGATCACACTTTTTGACGAAGGCAAAGCATTTGACGGAATCCTGAAGTCCGGTCTGTTTCCGGTTTTTTCCAATTCCTTTCTGATTGAAGTGGAGAAAAAGGAGTAAACGTATGAGGAAAGTTCTGTATACGAAATTTTCGAGAGAACGTCGGAACGAATTTCAGATTATGACCCGGATTACAGAAGAGGATGGGATCCGGCGTGTGTGGAAGCTTCCGCTGCAGAAAGAGGGAGAACTCCACATCCGGCATATGTATGAAAACTATAGAAAGCTGGAGCATCTGTACACCTATGCGGGCGTACAGATCTGCCCATGCGAACTGGATGAAGAAAAATGCGCGCTTGCATTTCCTTTTGTAGAAGGGGAAAGTCTGGAAACGCGCATTTCCCGTCATGGAAAAGAAAAAGATTTTGCATCGCTGAAAAAGGATTATGAACTGCTGTATCAGATCATTGCATCGGCAAAAGGGCAGAAATCCTTTGTGGAAACCGATGCGTTCTGTGAGGTGTTCGGCCATCCGGCATTGAAAGAAGGGCTTGCCGCAGCGGAGATTTCCAATATTGACATGATTCCAGGCAACCTTCTTCTGGATGGAGAAAAGGTCTGGGTGGCAGACTACGAGTGGGTATTCCCGTTTGCCGTACCGATTGCATTTATCTATGCGCGGAGCGTCTTTTTACAGGAGGCGGCGAGTGCACTGACGAAGGAAGAGCAGGAAGAACTGTACGCCATTGGCGGTATTTCCATGGAAGAGATTCCGGTATACTACCATATGGAAGAGTGCTTCCAGGAATTCGCGGCCGGAAAGGGTGAGCCAAATGCGCTCGCCACGTTCTATGGAAAACTGCACCGGCACAATTATCCGCTTTCTATCTGGGAAAAAGAAAAAATGATGTACCCGGTTGTGCTCACCGAAACAGCACCGGAGGAGAGAGAACTCTATTATGAGGACTGCTTCGGCTTGGATGAGCAGAAGGTGATGATGCTTGAAAAGGCAGACGCGGACGGAGAGCTTTCCCTTCAGCTGATGCAAGAGGGGGCTGTCATTAAAATCCGTTCTCTCGCGGGCGTATGCAGCGATGGAAAGACGGAACGTATCGCTTTTTCGCACAACGCCGAGCTTGAGATTATCGACGACTATTATTTCCTTGGAACGCCGGTTCTGAAATTCCGGAATGCCGGTTATGAACAGATCCGGATTGATTACCGGATTTACTACAAAGGCGATGGCGTTACGTCCCAGTTTATTCAATATATCCGTCAGAATAAAGATCTGAGGGATGAACTGAACGGGGAGATTTATCGGAAAGGCCAGCTGCAGGCAGAAATCGAAGCAGAAAAAGCGGCACTTGCACACAGGGAAGAAGAACTCCAGGAAACGAGAAAACAGAAGCAGTTTCTGGAGGAAGAGCTGGAGCGGATGCGCCAGCGTAAGGTTGTGCGTATGGCAGATAAAGTGCAGCATGTGATAAAAAGGAGTAAATAACTATGGATGTATCCATTGTCATTCCTACCAAAAATGGTGGGCATCTGTTTGAAAAAGTGCTGGATGCCGTTTTCAAACAGAAGACAGAGTATGAATATGAAGTAATTTGCGTGGATTCCGGGTCAAAGGACGGAACTCTCGATGTGATCCGCAAATATCCATGCCGTTTGTTTCAGATTGAGCCGTCCGAATTTGGACATGGAAAAACGAGAAACTATGGTGCTTCCAAAGGAAACGGAACGTATATCATCTTTATTACGCAGGATGCGCTTCCAGCGACCGATACCTGGCTGCAGAATTTCATTGATGCCATGAAGATGGACCCGGAAATCGTGGGAGGATTCGGGATTCATTATCCGTATCCGGACTGCAATCTGCTTGACAAGCGTGATCTGGACGGCCATTTTAAAGGATTTGGAGAAACTAATACGATTTTCCACCTTGATGATCCGGAACGCTACGAAAGAGAAGAAGGATATCGTCATTATCTGGCGTTTTTCTCCGACAATAACTCCTGTATCCGAAGAGATATTTTTGAAAAATATCCGTATGAGGATGTCAACTTTGCCGAGGATCAGATCTGGGCGAGAAAGATGATTGAACTCGGATTCAAAAAAGTATACTGCCCGTATGCGCCAGTATATCATTCCCACAATTTCAAACTCAGAACGTATTTCAAACGGTATTATGATGAGCAGAAGGGATTATATGAAGTTCATCAGTATATGATTGCACAGAAATGGACGCAGCTTCCGGGCATGCTGTACCGGCAGGTGAGAGGGGACTGTGTGTATATCCGTCAGCAGCCGCTCAGCAAAAAAGAGAAAATCCACTGGGCATTTTATTCCCTGTTTCGCAATTTTGACCGCTTTGTGGGCGGCTATCTCGGCGGAAAATACCATCTGTATTCCAAACGGAAACAACAGTTCCTGGATCGTCACATTTCGCAGCAGTACGATCAGAGACATGCATAGAAGAAAGGAAAAAGAAACGTGAAAAAACCAAATGTGGCATACCGTGCGTTACGGTATCTGAAGAATCATGGATTAAAAGAAACGATTGAGCGCGCAAAACAGGGCAATGAGCCGGCTGTACCGCCGAAGAACAACGTCATCGGATTTTACAGATTTGTCGTAGACAACGATCCGATCCCGTTCAATCAAAAAGAGTATGAGAAACATAAAAACGACAAGAAAAAGATCCTGAATTGGGTTGTACCGGAAATGGGACCTGGTTCCGGCGGTCATACCACCATTTTCCGTTTTATTTCCAACCTGGAGCGCCTCGGTTTCCACAGTAGAGTTTATCTCTACATGTCCCCGAATTTTCAGGATAATGCGTCCATCCGCAAATTCCTAAAAGAGTACTTCCCGCTTCTTGTGCCGGAAGTAGAAGTTTACTGCGATGTATCCCAGATGAAATTTGCACATGCAACCGTAGCAACCTCCTGGACCACCGCTTACTACGTAAGAAAATTCCAGAATACGATTTCGAAGTTTTACTTCGTACAGGATTTCGAGCCGCATTTCTATGCACACGGTTCGGAGTATGAGTTTGCAGAGAACACGTACAAGATGGGATTCCGAGGAATCACAGCAGGAGACTGGCTGCGGGATATCATGAGAAATGAATACGGCATGCAGGCAGACAGCTTCCATTTCTCCTACGATGACAAGGTATATCAGCCGAAGGAAAAGCAGGACAACGAGAAGAGAGTTTTCTTCTATGCCCGCCCGGTTACCCCGAGACGTGATTTTGAGCTCGGTATGCTGGCACTCAATGAGCTGTGCCGCAGAATGCCGGAGATCGAGGTTGTTTTCGCGGGATGGGATGTCAGCGGCTATGAGATTCCGTTCAAACACAGAAATTTAGGTGTCGTAACACCGCAGGTGCTGGCAGATTCCTATGCGATCTGTGATATGTGCCTTGTTATTTCGAATACCAACCTTTCCCTCGTACCGTTCGAGGTTATGGCCTGCAACTCGGTCGCTGTCTGCTCCAAGGGTGCAAACAGCAGTTGGATGGTAAATGAGGAAAACTCCATTCTGGTTGACTATGATCCGATCCAGATCGCAGACAGAATGGAATATTACTTCAACCACCCGGATGAGCTGGCTACAATCCGCAAAAAGGGAATGGATTTCGTAAAGGGAACCTCCTGGTACAAAGAAGCCGAAAAAGTTTACGCAAGTATGCTAAAAGGAATTGAGGAAGATGAGAAAAAACTGCAGTAAGGATGTGAGCAGAGAACGCAGAATCGAGATTCTGTTTGTATTCGGCGTATTCCTGTTTTACTTTTTGTGGTCCTGTACGCAGCGATACAATTTCTCGTCGGATGAATCAATGCGGTATCAGATTCCACAGTTCATTTATGAATATGGGAAGCTTCCGCGGGGTGACGAACCGCTGATTCGGAATGAGGATTGGGGGATTTCCTATGCATTCAATCCGATTCTCTCCTATATGGCATCTGCAGTTTTGATGAAGGGGATGAGCCTGTTTTCCACGGATGAGTGGATGCTGCTCATTTCCGCCCGTTTTGTAAATGTTCTGCTGGGAGCGCTTACTGCCTGGGTGGTCTTAAAGACGGCAAAGCTGTTGTTTCCAAGACGCTACGCATGGATGTTTACGACTCTGGTGGTTTTCCTGCCGGGCAATGTGATTTTATATTCCTATGTCAACTGCGACGCGCTTGCAATGTGTTCGACGGCCATTATCTTTTATTCCTGGGTAAAGGCGTACAAAGAGGGATGGAGCTGGACCACGTGTGCGGTATCGGCCGTTGGAATGGGAATCTGTTTCTTGTCGTATTACAATGCGTATGGATTTATTCTGATGACGTTTTTCTACTTTGTGGGAACGATGCTGACGGACCAGTCGAAACCGGTCAAAGAACGATGGAAAGAAATGATCCAAAAAGGTCTTTTTATTTTGGTGATCGTCTGTGTCATTGCTCTGTGGTGGTTTATTCGAAATGCTATTCTCTATGGAGGAGATTTTCTGGGACGCCAGGCATCGAGCGCAAGCGCGGAACTGTATGCAAGATACCAGTACAAGCCGTCGCACAGCAAGACCTTCCAGAAAAAAGGAGGCTCCATGTTGCATATGATCTTCTATAAGCCGAGTTTTCTGGAACATGACTGGCTGGTAACAGTGCTGTACAGCTTTGTCGGCGCGTTTGGCTACAATAAGATTTATCTTTCCACGATGATTATTGTTCCGTACCTCTGCTGTCTTCTTGTCGGTCTCATTCTGATGCGGAACTGTTGCCAGAGAGACTTTTTCTTCTGGAATGCAGACGGCACGCAGACGGCTCTTACCGGAAAAACGAAGAGAAAATGGAGTAAACTGGGATGGTTTACCTGGGCTAATGTGTTTGCCCTGCTGATCCCGAATTATCTGAATGCGTATTACTCCTACAGTTCTGATTTTCAGCCGCAGGGACGATACAGCATGCCGATGCTGATTCCGCTGATGTATTTCGTGACGAAGGGTGTGCAGGCGTTCCTGAAACGGGAGAAAAAACTACAGAAGTATGAAAAATTGTTCTGTATTCTGGTCTGTGTGGCGGCAGCGGCATTAGCGGCATTTACTTGGGCGAGAATCATCTATCCGATGTACTTGCAGAACTACTACGGATTGCGGTAAGCGGAACAGAGAAAGAAAGCGGTGAAACGTTTGGAAAAAATTTCAGTGCTGACAGCAAAATTAAAAAAAGCTGTTGCAGAAGAAGGAATCGGCGGTCTGGCTGGGCGTACGAAAGGGTACCTTGCGCGGGCAAAAAAAGAAAAAGAGTTTCAGAGAGAAAAATCCCGGGTCTACCGGGATATTCTCTTTATCAGTGGCTGCAATGAACAGCTGCCGCATCCACACCGGTACCGCGTGGTGCATCAGATGGAGCAGCTGGAGGCAGGCGGATATACGTGTGATACGGTTTATTTTCAGGAGCTGAAGCCCTGGATGGTACGTTGCTACGGCGCGTTCGTGATTTTCCGCTGCCCGATGACGGACACCCTGCGGGAATTTGCCACAATGGCAAAGCAGATGAACAAGCCTCTGTGGTACGATGTGGATGATCTTGTGATCGATACGAAATACACCGATCAGATTCCGTTTCTCGACCGGATGCAGCCGGAAGAACGGCAGGCATACGATCAGAATGTCCGAAACATGGGCGAGCTGCTTTCCCTCTGCGATGCGGCGGTTACGACGACAGCGGCGCTGGCAGAAGAACTGAAGCAGTACGTACCGGAGGTGCTGATCAACCGCAACTGTGCGTCAGATGAGATGCTGCTACTGTCCGAGGCGGTGTTAAAAGAAAAACAGAAAAAGAACGAAGCAGATGGAACGGCGAAAAAAGTACGCCTTGGCTATTTCAGCGGCAGTGCGACGCATCTGGACGACATCGAGATGATCGTTCCGGTGTTGAAACAGTTGCTTGGCAAAAATCCGAACCTGGAACTCCTCATCGTGGGAATTCTGGAACTCCCGGTGGAGCTGAAACTGTTTGCTTCCCAGATCCAGATGGAGGGCTTTGTCGATTACCAAAAACTGCCGGAGCGGATTGCGTCGGTGGATATCAACTTGGCTCCGCTTACCGATACGATTTTTAACCGTGCGAAATCGGAAAATAAATGGGTGGAAGCGGCTCTGGTGCAGACTGTGACAGCAGCCAGCAATCTCGGCGCTTTTGCTGAGATGGTACAGGATGGAGAAGACGGCGTACTCTGCCGAGACGAAGCGGAGTGGTTGGAAAAACTGCAGTGGCTGATCGACGACGAACCGGCACGAAAAGCCATTGCCGGACGGGCATATGGCCGGTGCAGCCGCGAGTGTGTCACAATCTTTCATGCCACCGGGATTTGCGAGTGGGTGGAGCGCCACTGGAATCTACGCTGTGCCTTTGTGCTTCCAGCGATGGAGATCAGCGGAGGCATCCGCGTTGCACTTCTTCATGCGGAAATGCTGGTAAAAGCAGGAGCGCAGGTCAGCCTCTTTACTCTGGAAGGGGAGGCGGAGTGGTATCATGAGGGTGATTTCCATTTTCCGGTGCTGTCGGCCGAGCGAGAGAAACTGCAGGGAACGCTGGATCTTGCGGTAGCGACGATGTGGAATACCGCAGAGTTCGTCGAACAGTCCAGCAAGATCCGAAAGAAAAAATATCTGGTGCAGAATTTTGAAGTTGGATTTTATCCGCCGGGAAGCCCGTACCGGATCGCAACTTCGGCGACTTACCGGATGAGGAGCCCGATGGAGTACGTAACCATTTCCAAATGGTGTCAGAACTGGCTGCGGGAGGAATACCATACCGAAGCAGCCTATCTTCCGAACGGCATCGATCCGTCCTTCTATCCGAAACGGGGGCGGGATCTGCAGGGAAAAATTCGGATTCTGATCGAGGGAGACTGCAGCGCGGAGCATAAAAACGTGGACGAGAGCTTCCGTATCGTGGAACAGCTGGATCTGGAAAAATTCGAGATCTGGTACATGTCCTACAATGGAAATCCGAAATCCTGGTACCGCGTGGACCGCTTTTTACACCGGGTTCCATATGAAAAAACACCGGAAGTCTATGCGGCGTGTGATATCCTGCTGAAAACAAGCCTGCTGGAAAGCTTTTCCTATCCGCCGCTTGAGATGATGGCGTCCGGCGGCTACGTCGTTGCTGTGCCGAACGGTGGCAATCTGGAATACCTGAAAGATGGGGAAAACTGTATTCTCTATCCGCAGGGAAATCTCGCGGAGGCAAAAGCGGCGATTGAGCGTATTCTGACAGATGCGGAACTGAGGAAAAAACTGGATACGGGAGCAGAAGAGACGGTAAAGGAAAGAAACTGGAAAAGAATCGAACCACAGATTTTAGAACAGTATCTTGGAAAATAAATAAGCAACAAAAAGGGCTGTCGCACTAGCAAATATTTCTGGCGGTAGCTCTGCGTTATACCCAAATGGCATCGAAATCGGTTGCGTTTTCGATGCCATTCTTTACTTCTTATAGGAAAGTTCGACTTCCGTCGAACTCTTGAATCAGGATCACCCGTTGGACGGGAGGTCCTGATTGCTTATAAATTAGAAGATCAGTGTCGTTTGTTTCGGTTATTGCGGCGTCTGTTTCTGCGTTTCCGTCTCTTTTTCGCGTTGTTGATCACGACAATGATCAGAATCAGAAAAGCGACACCGTTCAGGCCAAGCAGAATATAGAGCAGTGTGGAGAAAAAAGAAATTTTCTTGGTTTCTTCCGGTGTTGGAATATCTGTGCTGTCGGTTTCTTCTGATGAATCGGAGGAAACCGAAGAACTGTCGGAAACAGTACCTGGAGCGGAAACCTCGGCTGTTCCGATGAAGTGATCATCGAAAAAATACTGGCGGGTGTACGGTTCCTCAACGGAAGCGCCGTCCGGATCGGTGTAGGTTGCAGTTTCAATTTTCGCATCCTTTGGAAGCGTTACCACACCGGAAAGACTTTCCTTTTTTGCGTTCTTCAGGGTATAATGTGTAAAATTATCATAACCGAAATCAAGTACGGTACGGGTATCGTTGATATAATCGAGGTTATCACAGGTTAAAACAACGCAGACCAGCGTCATATTGCCTCGCTTGGCAGCGGTAACGAGTGTGTTGTGTGCCTCATCGGTATAACCGGTCTTTCCGGCGAAAGCACCCTTGTATCCCCACTGACCGTCCTGGAACAGCAATGCGTGGTGGTTCTGAAGATCACGCGGTGTCGAGGTCATATTGGTCGGCTGAATTGTGTAGGTCAGATCGGACTCGATGCGGCAGAAGGTCTCGTTTTTGATGCACTCCTGCATAATGAGTGCCATATCGTGTGCACTGGTGTAGTGGTTCGGATCTGGCAGACCGTTTGCATTGACAAAATGGGTATTCGTGCAACCAAGTGCAGCGGCGCGTTCGTTCATCATGGCGGCGAAACCTTCCTCGCTTCCGGCAATGTCGATGGCAAGCTGTGTGCAGACCTCATTTGCCGAGGCAAGAAGAATCGCGTGAAGAGCATCCTCCACTGTGATCGTTTCGCCAAGCTGAACGTTGATGCGGGCATTTCCCGGAATGGATTCGCTGACAGCATGTTCGCCGAAGGTAACGGTGTCGGTCATCTGCTTGTTTTCAATGATCAGCAGAGCCGTCAGAATCTTGGTGATGCTGGCAGGATAGCGCTGCTCGTCCATGTTTTTATCGTATAAAACAGCACCAGTATCGGCATCGAGTAAACAGACAGCGCCGGAATTGTTTTCCGGTCCTTCGGGCCAGGTGGTGACTGTTTTTTTATCGGTTGTGGCAAAAATCGTCTGCGGGAGGCAGGACGCGGCAAAAACAAAAGCAAGCAACAGGCATAAAAATGTGCGGGCTGCAGAATTCTTTCTAATCATAACTCACTCCTTCTGATCCAGCGGGTACAGCTGCATAAGACTGTCCGGGCAGCGGATCTCTCTAAAATGTATTAGACACACTTTTATTATTATAACATAAAGCGAGCAGGGAAGAAACACATAATTTCTTAATATTTTCAGTCGGGATTTGCAAAATGCAGTAAAATAGAGTATAATGCGAACGAGTTCATACGGAAAAAACAAAAAACCTGAAAAACAAAAACCCCAAGGAGTTAAAAAAAGTGTCAGATATGAAATGGCTCCGTTTTATACGGAAATTGAAACCTTACAACATACAGAAGGGACTGCGTTACCTGAAACATTATGGCCCAAAGGAATTCCTGATCCGTCTTTCGGAGAGGATGGAGCCGGAGGAGGTTCCGTACGGACCGTGGCGGGAGCAGTACTGCGCAAAAGAGGAGGACCTGGCGTGTCAGAAAAATCATAAATTTTCTTATTGTCCGAAGATCAGCGTTGTTGTTCCGGCTTACCGTACGCCGGAAATTTTTCTGCGTCAGATGATCGAATCCCTGGAAAAACAGAGTTATGAAAACTGGGAACTGGTGATCGGAAATGCCAGCCCGGAGGATGAGACGATGGCGCGCATCCTGAAAGAGTATACCGGAAAAGATCCGCGCGTAAAGAACGTTCCGATTCCGGAAAATATCGGCATTGCAGAGAATACAAATGCAGCGCTTGCCGCAGCAGCGGGAAATTTCGTCGGTTTTATGGATCACGACGATCTGCTTGCGCCGGATGCACTCTTTGAAATTGCCATCCGTCTGGAAAAAGATCCGTCCATCGATGCTTTTTATACCGATGAGGACAAGGTACGGACCGATCTGTCCGAGTATTTCCAGCCGCATTTCAAACCGGATTTCAATCTGGATCTGCTGCGGTCAAACAATTATATCTGCCATTTCTTCGTTGTACGGCGGGAGATTGCGGAGAAAACCGGCGGCCTTCGTCCGGAATACAATGGGGCGCAGGATTATGATTATATCTTCCGCTGCACGGAAATGGCGGGAAAAATTGTACACATTCCGAGAGTTTTATATCACTGGAGGGTCCACAGCGCTTCCACCGCAGACAATCCGGCAAGCAAGCTGTACGCGTATGAGGCTGGAAAAAAGGCAATTGAGGGAAACCTTGCGCGCTGCGGCGAAGAGGGAACCGTCACACTGCGTTCGGATTATGGCTTCTACGATGTAGATTATAAACTGCAGGGAACGCCTCTGGTTTCGATTCTGATCCCGAACAAGGATCAGGCCGATACGTTACGCACCTGTCTGGAATCCATTAAGAAGTGCATGTATCCATCCTATGAGATTCTGATTATTGAGAACAACAGCACTGAGGAAGCAACGTTTTCCTATTACAAAGAACTCGAAGCACAGGGCATCCGTGTCCTGAAGTATCCAAAACAGGGCTTTAACTATTCTGCGATCAATAATTTCGGCGTCAAAGAGGCAAAGGGAGAGTATCTCCTGTTTCTCAATAACGATATGGAAATCATCACACCCGATTTTATGGAAAAGATGGTATCCAATCTGCAGAGACCGCAGATCGGGGCGGTCGGCGCGAAGCTGTATTACCCGGACAACACGGTGCAGCATGCGGGTATCATCATCGGTATCGGCGGCATTGCGGGCCACGCCTTTTTAGGACTGGCGCGCGGAAGAAGCGGCTACCTGCATAAGGCATCGCTCCAGATGAATGTGAGTGCGGTGACAGCAGCGTGCATGATGATGAAAAAAGAGGTCTTTGAGGAGGTCGGCGGCTTTGAAGAAGAACTGTCCGTCGCTTTCAATGATGTTGATCTGTGCCTGCGCATTGGAAAAGCAGGTTATAAAATCGTATACAATCCGCACGTGGAGCTGTACCATTATGAATCGAAATCCAGGGGAGCAGAGGATGACGAGAAGAAGGTGCGCCGCTTCCAGTCGGAAATCGAATTTATGCGCAGCCGCTGGATTGGGCTGTTAAAGGCAGGAGATCCCTGCTACAATCCAAATTTAACGCTGGCATCGTGGAACTATGGACTGCGTGCCGATGGCAGGGGAGTAAAACCATGGACAAAGTAGCAGTTGTAATACCAAATTATAATGGATACCGATATCTGGAGACATGCTTTGCGGCGCTTGCAAAGCAGACCTTTACGGAATTTACCACATATTTCGTGGACAATGGTTCACAGGATGAGAGCTGTGCGTTTCTGCGGGAACACTACCCGGAGACGAAAATCATCCAGCTCGATGATAACTATGGCTTCAGCCGTGCGGTCAACGAAGGCATCCGCCAGTCGAAGGAGCCGTATGTGATCCTTTTAAACAACGACACCGAAGTGTTCCAGGACTTTGTCGAGCGCCTTTATGAGGGAATCTGTAAAAGAAAGAATGCGTTTGCATGCAGCGCAAAGCTGATTTCCTATCAGGAGCGTGATAAAATCGACGATGCGGGAAATTACTATAATATGCTGGGATGGGCATTCGCAAGAGGAAAAGGAAAACCGGTCAGTGAATTTGAAACGTCCGACCGGATTTTTGCGGCCTGCGCCGGAGCAGCGATCTACCGCCGGGAATTTCTGGAAAAGACAGGACTTTTTGACGAAGAACATTTTGCTTATCTGGAAGATACCGACATCGGCTATCGTGCGCGGCTTTTGGGCTACGAGAACTGGTATGAGCCGTCCGCGAAGGTTTACCACGTCGGAAGCGGAACGAGCGGCTCCCGGTATAACCTCTTTAAAATCCGTTATTCTTCCAGGAACAATATTTATCTGATCTATAAAAATATGCCGGTTTTACAGATTTTGCTTAACCTGCCGGCCTTTATCCTCGGCTTTTCGGCAAAACTGGTCTTTTTTGCATCGAAGGGATATGGAAAAGAATATCTGGCAGGAATCAAGAATGGTTTTTTCATCTGCCGGAAGCCGGAAAACAGAGCAAAAAAGATCCGTTTTGAGTGGAAGCGCCTCGGCACGTATTTTGTCATCGAATGGGAGCTTTTTATCAATGTGTTCCGGAGATTTCTGGAGAGGGCATAAGGATTCTTTCAAAAGATTACGAAAAAGTTAAAAAGTTTACGGAAATAAGAAGAATGTTAGAAAAATATGATTGCTCTTTTTTGGAACTTATTGTATAGTTAGGGGTAGGGAATTTTTAAATCCCGAAAAAAACAGATAAGGTGAACGAATTTGATCAACGATAATCAGAAATATTTTGACCGGATGCACGTTCTGATCGATGCCCTGGTGCTCGCACTTTCCTACGTACTGTCCTGGTACTGCTATGTGCGGCTGGGCGTTATGAATAATCATCCGGAGAGGGGAATTCTACCGCCGGCGACGTATATGATGGCACTGCTCTATATCGTGCCCGGCTATCTGCTGCTTTACTATGCATTCAATCTCTATGCATCCAAGCGTTTTCAGGGAAGACGTCTGGAATTTGCCAATATCTTAAAAGCGAATACGGTTGGATTTCTGGTCTGGCTGGCCAGCCTTTACATGGTGCGCCAGGTTCACTTTTCCCGTGGTATGCTCTGCATCTTCTTTGTGCTGAATGTGACACTGGAAACGATCGTAAGAAATCTGATCCACTATATCTTAAGCAATATGTGGAAACACGGCCGCAACCAGAAGCAGATTCTGATGGTCGGCTACAGCCGTGCGACCGAGGAATACATTGACCGGATCATTGCAAACCCAGAGTGGGGCTATCTCGTCCGCGGAATCCTCGATGACCATGTCAAAGCGGGAACGATGTACCGCGGTGTCAAGGTTCTTGGAAGAATCAACAATCTTTCAGTCATTCTGCCGGAAAACAAACTGGATGAAATTGCCATTACCCTTGGCCTGAACGAATACTTCCGCCTGGAGGAGATCGTTGCCATGTGTGAAAAATCCGGCGTACATACCCAGTTTGTGCCGGATTACCACAACATCATTCCGACAAAGCCGTACACAGAAGACCTGCAGGGACTTCCTGTCATCAATATCCGCTATGTGCCGCTTTCCAACACGTTCAACGCGATGCTGAAACGGATTGTGGATATTTTCGGCGCGTTCGTGGCGATCATTCTGTTCTCACCGGTGATGCTGTTTTCCTGCATCATGATCAAGCTGACCTCACCGGGTCCGCTGATCTACCGTCAGACACGCGTCGGACTGCACAACAAACCGTTTGAAATGTACAAGTTCCGTTCGATGGAAGTTCAGACGGAGGAGAAAGAAAAGAAGGCATGGACCGTGAAGAATGACCCGCGTGTGACGGGATTTGGAAAATTCATGCGCCATACCAGCATTGATGAGCTTCCACAGCTCTTTAACATCTTAAAAGGAGATATGAGCCTGGTCGGACCGCGGCCGGAGCGACCTTTCTTTGTGGAAAAATTCCGGGAGGAAATCCCGCGTTATATGGTAAAACATCAGGTGCGTCCCGGTCTTACGGGGTGGGCACAGGTGAATGGATACCGGGGAGACACTTCCATCCGAAAGCGTATTGACTGTGATCTGTATTATATTGAAAACTGGACGCTGGGACTTGATTTTAAAATTCTGTTCCTGACCTTTTTCAAAGGATTTGTGAATAAAAACGCTTACTAAAAGATAAGGGGAAAAGAGATGTCGAAGAAGAATTACAAAAAGAGCAGAAAATACAAAAAAATGCGCCGCAGAAAAATAATTTTCGGAATTGAAATCACCGTTCTGCTGATTCTTTCCGGAATTCTGTTCGTCTACGCATGGATCAACCGTTCGATGGATAAGATGAATCAGGATACGCTGGACAGCTCCCAGATTCAGATCAACAGTGAAGTAAAGGCAAATACCGATCTCTCACAGATGTCCGGTACACAGGTCATCGCGCTGGTCGGCGTGGATGCCAGAGGTGTGAAAGGCTCCGAGCTGGCAGAAAGCATGAACAGTGACACTATTATTCTCTGTTGTATTGATCACGACAAGCAGGAAATCCGTATGGTGTCGATTATGCGTGACACCTGGATGAATATGGCGAAATATACCGATGAATATTATGAGTTTGACAAAGCCAATTCCGCCTATAACCGCGGCGGTCCGGAGAGTATGCTCTCCATGCTGAATACAAACCTTGACCTTGCACTGACCGATTACGTTACCGTAAACTTCAAGGCACTCGCCGATGCGATTGATGTCTTGGGCGGTCTCGACATCGAGATGACAAATGCAGAGTGTGTTCATGCAAACAACTACAACAGAGAGGTATCGGAAGCACAGGGCGTAGAGTATGAAGCTATTCCGTATGATGAGGACCTTGGGGATGATTACAGCGAAGTACGTCATGTCAGCGGTGCACTTGCAACCTCCTATGCGCGGATCCGTTACGGCGGCGGCGACGATGCGAAACGTACGAGCCGTCAGCGAATCGTCATCAATCTCATGGTACAGAAGATTAAACAGAATCCGACCAAGATTCCGGAGATTCTGGATAAAGTGATGGGAAATGTCAGCACCAGCCTTACCAAAAACGAAATTCTGGAGCTTGGCATGCATGCAGTAACGTACAAAATGGGAACATCTTATGCATATCCGTTCCAGCTGTGTTATGGAGAAAATGTAGAAAGCGCACTTGGCGTTGATGTCGTAATTCCGGTTACACTGGAACACAATGTAAAGGAACTGCACGCTTATCTGTATCCGGCGATGAGCTATGATCCATCTGCAGCCGTGATAGAGTACAGTGACTATATTGCAAGAGAGAGCGGCTACGATGATGATATGATTGAGTATGTACTGAATCAGGGACCGGGCGCTGCAACAGATTCTGTGGTAGCAGGAGATTAAAATACAGGGAGAATACGACAAGATGAGTCAATATACCGTTGATGTCATGATACCAACGTATAAACCAGGGCAGGAGTTCGCAGAACTTCTGCCCCGCCTTTTAAAACAGACTTACCCGATCCGTTCGATCCGGGTCGTGAATACGGGGAAAAAGTTCTGGAATCCGGCGTGGGAGCAGCTTTCAGACAAGATTATGGTGGAGCATATTCAGCCGAGCGAGTTCGACCACGGCGGAACGAGAAGGGAGATGGCAGAAAGTTCAGATGCGGATCTTCTACTTTTTATGACCCAGGATGCCATGCCGTACGATAATGCGTGCGTGGAACATCTGGTGGAAAAATTTTCACTGCCGCATGTGAAGGCGGCCTATGCGCGGCAGCTTCCGCGGGATGACTGCCGTACACTGGAACGGTTTACGAGAGGCTTTAACTATCCGGACGAGAGTGATATCAAGGATGCCGGTGATCTGCCAAAACTTGGTGTTAAGACTTTTTTCTGTTCCAATGTCTGTGCAATGTATGACCGCAGGACATATGAAGAGCTGGGTGGATTTGTAGAAAGCACCTTGTTTAACGAAGATATGATCTATGCCGGGCATCTTGTGCAGGCGGGCTATGCGATTGCCTATGCGGCAGATGCGAAGGTGGTACATTCCCACAATTACGGTTGTCTGGCACAGCTTCACCGCAATTTCGACCTCGGTGTATCCCAGGCACAGCATCCGGAGATCTTTGATGCGTATCCGTCTGAGAGTGAGGGAATCCGTATGGTGAAAAAATCGGCATCCTACGTCTGCAAAATTCATAAGCCGTGGCTGCTCGTCACTTTATTCTTTCAAAGCGGATTCAAATATGTGGGCTACTTCCTCGGAAAACGATACAAAAGCCTTCCGGACAGTGTAATCCGCTGGTGTACCTCAAACAAAACATGGTGGGAATATCACGGAAAGATACGAAAAAAACGAAATAGAAGATAAGTGAAAGTAAAAAACAAAAATAAAAAGATCTTGTAAGTAAATACGAAATGCTCCATAAGGTTGACAGAGAACGGAGCAGAGTGGTAAAAAAGTAAAGAACAAGAAATTAGAAGGCGGCATAACCTGAAAACAGAACAAGGGTGCCGCCTTTTACTGTTAGGAGGAAAAAATCTATGTGTGGAATTGTTGGATATATTGGAACCTGCCAGGCTGCCCCGGTGCTGCTGGACGGATTGTCAAAGCTGGAGTACCGCGGATACGATTCGGCCGGAATTGCTGTATACGATGGAAACAAAATTCAGATGCAGAAAGCAATGGGCCGTCTGAAGGTGCTTGAGGAAATGACACAAAATGGAGCGACACTTCCGGGTACCGTAGGAATCGGACATACGAGATGGGCAACGCATGGGGCACCTTCCGATCTGAATGCACATCCGCATTTCAATAAAGACCACTCGATTGTCGTTGTACACAATGGAATTATTGAGAATTATCTGAAATTAAAGAAAAAACTGATGTCCAAAGGATATGAGTTCCTTTCGGAGACAGATACCGAGGTAATTGCCCATATGCTGGATTACTATTATAACGGCGATCCGCTTGCAACGATCACAAAGGTTATGCACCGTATGGAGGGATCGTATGCACTGGGTATCCTGTTCCGCGACCATCCGGATGAGGTGTATGCGGTCCGTAAAGACAGCCCGCTGATCGTTGGTACAAGTAAGAGCGGAAACCTGATTGCATCCGACGTTCCGGCTGTACTGAAATATACAAGAGATGTCTATTTTCTGGAAAATGAGGAGATTGTCAAGCTGACCCGAGACGGCCTTCATTTTTACAATATCGATGAGGAGGAGCTGCAAAAGGAGCCTACGCACATCGAATGGGATATGAATGCCGCAGAGAAAGGCGGCTATGAGCATTTT
The DNA here is from genome assembly GCF_003460565.1 of Blautia sp. AF32-4BH. Taxonomy (NCBI): domain Bacteria; kingdom Bacillati; phylum Bacillota; class Clostridia; order Lachnospirales; family Lachnospiraceae; genus Blautia; species Blautia sp. AF32-4BH. The sequence continues at coordinate 133,766 of NZ_QTVL01000003.1, forward strand.
ATGCTGAAAGAGATGCATGAGCAGCCAAAAGCCGTAAAAGATACGCTGACCCCACGCATCAAGAATGGTGACGTAGTGATCGAGGAGCTTGGCATGACGGACGAAGAGATCCGTGCAATCAGCAAGATCTTTATTGTTGCCTGTGGTTCTGCATATCACACCGGTGTAACCGCAAAATACATCTTCGAAAAGCTGGCAAGAATCCCGGTTGAGGTAGATCTGGCAAGCGAATTCCGCTACCGTGATCCGATTCTGCCGGAAAATACGCTCGTGGTCATCGTCAGCCAGTCGGGTGAGACGGCCGATACCCTCGCGGCTCTCCGCCTTGCAAAAGAAAAGGGCGTGCGTACCCTTGGCATCGTAAATGTAGTTGGAAGTTCGATTGCAAGAGAGGCAGACAATGTCATGTACACCTGGGCCGGTCCGGAGATCGCTGTTGCGACAACGAAAGCGTACAGCACACAGCTTATCGCGCAGTATCTTCTGGCGATGAAGTTTGCCAAAGTACGCGGAACCGTTTCACAGAATGACTTCGATGCAATGATCCAGAGCCTTGAGCGCCTGCCGGAGCAGATTTCCCTGCTGCTGTCCCACAAGGAGAACGTACAGCGTTTTGCCAACCGTTATCTTGCGGCAGAACACGTCTTTTTCATCGGACGCGGCATCGACTATGCAATCTCGATGGAGGGCTCCCTGAAGCTGAAAGAGATTTCCTACATCCATTCCGAGGCGTATGCAGCCGGTGAGCTGAAACACGGAACCATTTCCCTGATTGAGGACGGACGCCTTGTCGTAGCCGTGCTGACCCAGCCGGAGCTCTACAAGAAAACGATCAGCAATATTCAGGAAGTGAAGACACGAGGCGCGTTTGTTATGGCGGTAACGACCGTTGGCAATACAGAAGTGGAAAAAGTAGCCGACTACGTAGTTTACTTGCCGGAGACAAATCCGATTTTTGCAAACTCCCTGGCGATCATTCCGCTGCAGCTCTTTGGCTACTACGTATCGATCGGCAGAGGCCTCGATGTGGATAAACCGAGAAACTTGGCGAAATCCGTTACGGTAGAATAAAAACCGCAGCATAAAATTCCTCTTTTTTCAAAATTATCACAGTTTCAACACAATTCTAACGTACAATAGGCAGTAGAAAATGAAGAAAGAAATAAGAGCACTGTGTATTGGTGCCTGAGATAGAAAAGAGAAAGAGGGATCAGCCATGAGTGAAGAATTCAAAAAAGAAGAAATAAATGGTGAGGCAGCAGAGGAAACCAAAGCTGCAGAGCATACAGAAGAAGTAAAAGCAGAAACGACAGCAGAGCAGAGTGCGGCAGAGACGGAAAAACCGCAGGAAACCGCAGAAGCGCCGAAGGCGGAAGAAAAGAAAAAGACAACCTACAGCTGGGTGAATCCGAAAATCAGCGGAAAGACCGGCGAGGAGAATAACAGCGCTTCCTACACCGGAAAACCGGACCCGTCGGAGGCAAAGGCAGAGCAGACATCTTCTGCAAAGACAGAACATTATCAGTACCAGTCACAGACACAGAGTGCTCCGAAGCAGGAAAAACCACAGTTTTCTGCCGTTCCGCAGCCGCAGGATCACAAAAAGAAAGCGAAAAAACCAATGTCAGCCGCAAAAAAATGGGGCATGACACTTGCCATGGCAGCGTGCTTCGGACTCGTGGCAGGCGGTGTTTTCATTGGGACTGCAGCAGTCGGTACGAAAGTGATCGGTACAGCAACAGAGCAGAAGCAGGAAGTTACAATTCCGACGACCACCACAACAACGGCAGCAGACAGCAGTGATACCTCCGATACCGTAAAAGCAACCGGCGAGATGTCCGTGAAAGATGTTGCATCGAGTGCGATGCCGTCTCTGGTAGCAATTTCTACGACAACGGTGGAAGAAGTTGAGACATTCTTCGGAACCACAAGCCAGGAAGTTCCTGCAAGCGGAACCGGAGTTATTGTCGGACAGAACGACGATGAGCTCCTGATTGCGACAAACAACCACGTTGTCAGCGGTGCAACGTCTCTTTCCGTCAGCTTTATCGACGATGAGACGGTAGAAGGCCAGATCAAAGGTACCGATGCGGACAATGACCTTGCTGTTGTTGCAGTAAAACTTTCCGACATCAAGGACGAGACAAAGAGCCAGATCAAAATTGCCGTGATGGGAAATTCCGATGACCTTGAGGTCGGTGATCAGGTTGTGGCAATCGGAAATGCACTGGGAACCGGCCAGTCCCTGACGAGCGGATATATCAGTGCAAAAGACCGTACGATCTCCAGTCAGGATGAGAGTACCGGCGAGACGATTACTTCTGAGGGACTGATCCAGACCGATGCAGCCATCAACCCTGGAAACAGCGGCGGCGCCCTTCTGAACATGAACGGTGAGCTGATCGGCATTAACGAAGCAAAATACAGCTCCACACAGGTCGAGGGCATGGGCTTTGCGATCCCGATTTCGAAAGCGGAGCCGATTCTGCAGAACCTGATGAACCTGACAACAAGATACAAAGTCAGCGATGATGAGGCTGCTTATATCGGAATCAACATGGCGGATGTCAGCGCAGATGTTTCCCAGAACTACGGTATTCCGACCGGTGTCTGCATCATGAGCGTTGTGGACGGCAGCCCGGCAGCCGATGCGGGCTTCAAGAAAGGCGATGTTATCACCACGTTTGATGGAAGAAGCATCTCGAACGCCAAAGGCTTAAAAGAGACACTGACCTATTATGCGGCAGGCGAGACTGTAGATGTCACCGTACAGCGCGCGGATAACGGTGAGTACAAAGAAGTAACACTGACGCTGACCCTTGGCTCTGCAGCAGATATGCCGCAGACGAGCGGAAGCAGCAACGGAACCACAAACGATGGAACCGGAAGATCCGATCAGAATGACCAGGGTATTCAGAATCCGTTTGGCAACAGATAAAAACTCGAAATAACTATTTCCTAAGAGAAAAAAGACGGACAGCACAGGAATATGAACGCCTGGCTGTCCGCCTTTTTCTGCATTTTTTGATATAATTTTTTGAATTCGTAAAATTCTTAAAAAAGTTGGTAATTTTTAAGAAAGTTTTTACTTGTGACCCTATGGCTTTTGGGCTATAATCAAGCTAGACCAAGCGATCTATTACAGAAAGGAATTTGAAAAATCATGTCAGAAGAGAAAGACAGAGTGGACGGTACCGCGGACGAAACGAAGGCGGAAACAAAAAGCTCTGACCATCATACAGAAGATACTTATGAAAAAGTCTGCTTCATGTGCCGCAGACCGGAGAGCAAAGCCGGAAAGATGATTACCCTTCCGGGAAACATCAATATCTGCCCGGACTGCATGCAGAAGAGCTTTGATACCATGAACCAGAACCCGGGCCAGATCAATGAGATGATGAATAATATGAACAACATGCCGAATATCGGCATGTTCGATCTCTCCGGGCTTTCCAACCAGATCCCGAACCGGCAGCGGGTAAAGAAAAAAGAAGAAAAGAAGAAAACAAAAGAATTTTCCATCAAGGACATTCCGCCGCCGCACCGGATCAAGGCGATGCTTGACGAATACGTCATCGGCCAGGAACGTGCAAAGAAAGTCATGTCGGTTGCCGTTTACAACCATTACAAACGTGTCTTTGCACCGCAGGACGGAAATATCGAGATCGAAAAATCCAACATGCTGATGATCGGACCGACCGGTTCCGGAAAAACGTATCTGGTGCAGACACTGGCACGCCTCTTAGATGTGCCGCTTGCCATCACGGACGCCACATCCCTTACCGAAGCGGGTTATATCGGCGATGATATTGAAAGCGTGGTATCTAAGCTTTTAGCGGCCGCAGACAACGATGTGGAGCGCGCGGAGCACGGTATTATCTTCATCGACGAGATCGACAAGATTGCGAAAAAGAAAAATACAAACCAGAGAGACGTCAGCGGAGAAGCCGTACAGCAGGGAATGCTGAAGCTCCTCGAGGGCAGCGACATCGAAGTTCCGGTGGGAGCCAACAGCAAAAATGCGATGGTTCCGCTCGAGACCGTCAATACCAGAAACATTCTCTTTATCTGCGGCGGTGCCTTCCCGGATCTGACGGACATCATCAAGGAGCGTCTGAACAAGACAGCTTCCATTGGCTTCCAGGCGGATCTGAAGGACAAGTATGATGGGGATAAGAACCTGCTGTCACAGGTGACCTTAGAAGACCTTCGGACTTTCGGTATGGTGCCGGAGTTCCTTGGCCGTCTGCCGATCGTATTTACGCTGGAGAGTCTCAATGAGGATATGCTGGTCGAGATCTTAAAAGAACCGAAAAATGCGATCCTGAAGCAGTATAAGAGACTGCTCGAACTCGACGAGGTGAAACTGGAATTTGATGATGATGCACTTCGCTCTATTGCAAGAAAAGCGCTGGAAAAAGATACCGGTGCGAGAGCACTCCGTTCGATCATCGAGGATTTCATGCTGGATATCATGTATGAGATTCCAAAGGACAGCAGCATCGGAGAGGTTATCATCACAAAAGACTATATTGAAAAGACCGGCGGGCCGACGATTCTCCTGCGCGGCCAGGAAGTTCCAAAGTTAGAGCAGAAATAAGGTAACTGGAAAACACAGCGGAGCAGACGTGAAACTGGCGTTTTCTTGAAATAAGAGATAAGAAAGAGAGGGTTTTAACTATGGCAGAGGATTTTTTTGGAAATTTAAGTAAAACACTGAAAAAAACAGTGGATACTGTGGGAAAGAAAACAGATGAATTCGTAGAAATTCAGAAGATCCGCACCCGTCAGCATGCGCTCGAGGATCAGATTGAGAAGAATTACCAGGATATCGGACAGATCATCTACAACCGCTATTTGAACGGCGAAGCATTCGACGAGAATCTTGCCGGCTTCTGCAAAGATATCACCGATCTGGAAAAAGAGATTGCAGACTGCAAGGAAGATGTGGCAAACAAGAGAGGCCGCATCGTATGCCCGGCCTGCGGCGCAAGTGTTCCGAAAGATGCAGCTTTCTGCATGCGCTGCGGTGCTGCTATGCCGGAGAAGGAAGATGAGCCGGAGGATGCCGAGTTTGTACACGTAGAACCGGAAGAAAAAGCAGAAGAAACCGAAGCAGCAGCGCCGGAAGAAGAGCCTGAAAAAGAAGCAGAGGTACCGGAAGAGGAATGATCTGGATCCTGCTGCCGGGAGCGGTTTTCCTTGCAGACGGATGCCTGAAAAAGAAGGCAGAAGAGGAGTTAAAGGAAAATGAGCAGATCCCGGTCTGCAAAGGACATATTGTCCTGCGGAAATGTCATAACCGCGGCGTAGCGGGCGGCGGCTTCGCGGACAGCACGAAGAAGGTGGAAATTCTCACCTTCTTTTTGCTGTCCGGACTGTGGGCGCGTCTCGGAGCGCTGGCGGGCAGACGTAAGTGTAAGGCGAAGAAGCTTGGGCTTGCGCTTACGATTGGCGGCGGCATGTCGAACTGGTATGACCGGCATAAGAGAGGTTACGTGACCGACTATGTCAGCTTCCGGTTTGGACCGGAGAAGTTCCGCAGACTTGTGTTCAATGTTTCTGATTTCTGTATTTTCTTCGGACTTGCGCTGCTGACGGCAATTTCCTGCCGGGAGTCCAGGTGATGCAGGATCTCACGAAAAGCCCTGCGGATGGCGGGCTTTTCGGGGCAAAAAAGAAAATTTGAAATTTTTTGAAAAAATTTGAAAAAAGCTGTTGACAGATTCGGAATCATCTGGTAATATATGTTTTGTTGAGCGGCACATGAGAGCTGCAAGACAAGAAATGCAGGAGTGGCGGAATTGGCAGACGCGCAGGCTTCAGGTGCCTGTGGTCGCAAGATCGTGTGGGTTCAAGTCCCATCTCCTGCATTATTTTTCGCTTTGCGTATCAAGAATTGGTCCGATGGACCAATTCGGATTACCCTGCCTGGAATGATGCAGAAACTTCCCGGCAGGGTCTTTTTATTTCTGTGCGGAGAAGATGTGCAGACGGGGAAAGAAAAACAGACGAATCTCAGACAGTGTAAAATTGTTTAAAATTATCGCTATTATCCATATTTTTCATAAAATCAAAAAAATTAAAATTTTTTCAAAAAAGGTGTTGACTTTTCTTTAGAAAGCTGTTATTATCTATCTTGTCAAGCGGACAACCGCTAAGACAACTAAGAAATGCAGGAGTGGCGGAATTGGCAGACGCGCAGGCTTCAGGTGCCTGTGGTCGCAAGATCGTGTGGGTTCAAGTCCCATCTCCTGCATTATTTTTTTGCTTTGCGTATCAAGAATTGGTCCGGTGGACCAATTCGGATTGCCCTGATGGGAAGTGTGGAAACTTTCCGTCAGGGTATTTTTATTTTTCCAGAAAAGAAATTTCCGTAATTCGACAAAAATAGTTGAAATGTTTCCCTGGTTGTGATAGAATCTGAAAGATTAAAGTATGAGATGCATATTTCATACAAACTCAAAACCGAACGAAAAAGAAAGGAAAACGGTGGAATGATGAAAGCTTTTCTAATCTTAGAAGACGGGCATGTCTTTACCGGAACCAGCATTGGTTCACAAAAAGAAGTGATCAGTGAAATCGTATTTAATACATCCATGACTGGATATCTCGAAGTGCTGACCGACCCATCCTATGCGGGACAGGCAGTATGTATGACGTATCCTCTTATTGGAAACTATGGAATTTGTTATGATGATCAGGAGTCCTTAAGACCCTGGCCGGATGGCTATATTGTAAGAGAATTATCCCGTCTCCCCAGCAACTTCCGTTGCCAGGACACCATTCAGAATTTCCTGAAAAAGTTCGATATTCCCGGAATCGCCGGAATCGATACTCGTGCTCTCACCAAAATTCTTCGTGAAAAAGGTACCATGAACGGTATGATCACGACCAACGAAAATTATCACCTCGATGAAATTATTCCAAAATTAAAAGCGTATAATACCGGAAAAGTTGTAGAAAAGGTAACCTGCTCTGAAAAATCAGTTTTAAAAGGAGAAGGCTTTAAAGTTGCACTTCTGGATCTTGGCGCAAAGAACAACATCGCACGTTCCTTAAATGAGCGCGGATGCGAAGTGACCATTTATCCGGCGCTTACTACAGCAGAAGAGATCCTCGCCGCAAATCCGGACGGAATCATGCTGTCCAACGGCCCTGGAGATCCGAAAGAATGCGTATCCATTATCAAAGAGATTAAAAAACTGTACGATTCCAATGTACCGATCTTTGCAATCTGTCTTGGACATCAGCTGATGGCACTGGCTACCGGCGCAGATACCCACAAGATGAAATACGGCCACCGCGGCGGAAACCACCCGGTCAAGGATCTGGCAACCGGAAGAGTTTACATTTCTTCCCAGAACCACGGCTACGTCGTAGATACCGATACCCTGGATCCGAATGTGGCAGTTCCGGCCTTTGTGAACGTCAACGACGGCACCAACGAGGGACTCAAATACGTCGGCAAAAACATCTTTACCGTACAGTTCCATCCGGAGGCATGCCCTGGCCCGCAGGATTCCGGATACCTGTTTGATCGATTCCTTGAGATGATGGGAGGTAACAAATAATGCCAAAGAATCCGAATATTAAAAAAGTTCTGGTTATCGGTTCCGGTCCGATCGTCATCGGACAGGCAGCAGAGTTCGACTACGCAGGAACACAGGCGTGCCGTTCCCTGAAAGAAGAGGGAATGGAAGTTGTTCTTCTGAACTCCAACCCGGCAACCATCATGACCGATAAAGACATCGCAGACCGCGTTTACATCGAGCCGCTGACCGTAGAAGTGGTAGAGCAGCTCATCCAGAAGGAAAAACCGGACAGCGTTCTTCCGACTCTGGGAGGCCAGGCAGGACTGAACCTTGCGATGGAACTCGAAGAAAAAGGCTTCTTAAAAGAAAACAACGTACGCCTGATCGGTACCACAGCACAGACCATCAAAAAAGCAGAGGACCGTCAGGAATTCAAAGATACCATGGAAAAAATCGGCGAGCCGGTAGCGGCATCCCTGGTTGTCCATGATGTACAGGCTGGTATCGATTTCACCAACAAGATCGGTTATCCGGTTGTACTGCGTCCGGCTTACACCCTCGGCGGAAGCGGCGGCGGTATCGCTTACAACGAAGAAGAGCTGATCGAGATCCTCTCGAACGGACTCCGTCTTTCCCGTGTCGGCGAAGTACTCGTTGAAAGATGTATCGCCGGATGGAAAGAGATCGAGTACGAGGTAATGCGGGACAGCGTAGGAAACTGCATCACCGTCTGCAACATGGAGAACATCGACCCGGTCGGCGTTCACACCGGAGACAGTATTGTCGTAGCACCGTCCCAGACCCTGGGAGATAAAGAGTATCAGATGCTGCGTACTTCCGCACTCAACATCATCACCGAGCTCGGCATCACCGGCGGATGCAACGTACAGTATGCGTTGAATCCGGACAGCTTCGAGTACTGTGTTATCGAGGTAAATCCGCGTGTCAGCCGTTCTTCCGCACTGGCTTCCAAAGCGACCGGTTATCCGATTGCAAAGGTTGCTGCAAAGATCGCACTTGGCTACACTCTGGATGAGATCCCGAACGCCATTACCGGAAAAACCTACGCAAGCTTCGAGCCGATGCTGGATTACTGTGTTGTAAAAATCCCGCGTCTGCCGTTCGATAAGTTTATCAGTGCAAAACGTACCCTGACCACACAGATGAAGGCAACCGGTGAGGTTATGAGTATCTGCAACAACTTCGAGGGCGCGCTGATGAAAGCCATCCGTTCCCTGGAACAGCACGTAGATTCCCTGATGTCCTATGACTTCAGCCACTTGTCCAAAGACGAGCTGATCGAAGAGCTTCACATCGTAGATGATATGAGAATCTGGAGAATCGCAGAGGCGATTCGTCAGGGCATCTCCTACGACGAGATCCACGAGATCACCAAAATCGATGTATGGTTCATCGATAAGCTGGCTATCCTCGTTGAGATGGAGCAGGCATTACAGGCCAAAGAGCTGGATGAGGATCTTCTGCGCGAAGCAAAACGCCTTGAGTTCCCGGATTACCTGGTGGCAAAACTGGCAGGAAAGACCGAAGAAGAAGTAAAAGCGTTAAGAAAACAGTATGATATCACCGCAGCTTACAAGATGGTAGATACCTGTGCCGCTGAGTTCGCAGCAACCACACCGTATTACTATTCCGTATACGGCGGCGAAAACGAAGCTGTCGAGACAAACGACAGAAAGAAAGTCCTCGTCCTTGGTTCCGGCCCGATCCGTATCGGACAGGGTATCGAGTTTGACTTCTGCTCCGTACATTGTACCTGGGCATTCAAGAAAGAGGGCTATGAGACCATCATCATCAACAACAACCCGGAGACCGTCAGCACCGACTTCGATATCGCAGATAAACTGTATTTCGAGCCGCTGACACCGGAAGATGTAGAAAATATCGTCAACATCGAGCATCCGGACGGAGCCGTTGTACAGTTCGGCGGCCAGACCGCGATCAAGCTGACCGAAGCACTCCTGAAAATGGGTGTGCCGATCCTTGGAACATCTGCAGAGAACGTAGATGCCGCAGAGGACCGTGAGCTGTTCGATGAGATCTTGGAGCAGTGTGAAATCCCGCGTCCGAAGGGACACACCGTATTCACCGCAGAAGAGGCGAAAAAAGCAGCCAACGAGCTCGGCTATCCGGTACTCGTCCGCCCGTCCTACGTCCTTGGAGGACAGGGTATGCAGATCGCCATCAGCGATGAGGACGTCGATGAATTTATCGGCATCATCAACCGGATCGCACAGGAGCATCCGATCCTGGTTGATAAATATCTGCAGGGCAAGGAGATCGAGGTTGATGCAGTCTGCGACGGCACCGATATTCTGATTCCTGGTATCATGGAGCACATCGAGCGCGCCGGCGTTCACTCCGGAGACAGTATCTCCGTTTATCCGGCACAGAGCATCAGCCAGCATGCAAAAGACACTATCGTAGAGTATACGAAACGTCTGGCAAGATCCCTGCATGTCATCGGTATGATCAACATCCAGTTCATCGTATGCGGTGAGGATGTTTACGTCATCGAGGTCAACCCGCGTTCTTCTCGTACCGTGCCATACATCAGCAAGGTAACCGGAATCCCGATCGTGCCGCTGGCAACGAAAGTCATCCTCGGCCACACGATCCGCGAGCTTGGCTACGAGCCGGGACTGCAGAGAGAGGCAGATTACATTGCCATCAAGATGCCGGTATTCTCCTTCGAGAAGATCCGCGGCGCAGATATCGCCCTTGGACCGGAGATGAAATCCACCGGTGAGTGCCTTGGTATTGCAAAGACCTTCAACGAGGCTCTTTACAAAGCATTCCTCGGCGCCGGAATTAACCTGCCGAAATATAAAAACATGATCATCACCGTAAAGGATGAGGATAAAGAGGATATCGTTCCGATCGCACAGAGATTCCAGGCTCTCGGCTACAAGATCTATGCGACGAGAAATACCGCGAAAGCCCTGAACGAGAACGGCGTCAATGCGATCCGCACCAACAAGATCGAGCAGCCGTCCCCGAACCTGATGGACCTGATCCTCGGCCACAAGATCGATCTCGTCATCGATACTCCGTCCCAGGGTGTTGAGCACTCCAAAGACGGATTCGTCATCCGCCGGAACGCGATCGAGACAGGTGTCAACGTACTGACCTCTCTGGATACCGCAACCGCACTCGTAACCAGTCTGGAAAATACAGATGTGAAGAAGCTGACCCTGATCGATATCGCAACGATCGACAAGAGATAAGCATGATAGAAGCATAAAGCAAAGAAAAGCTCTCTGCTGCAGAAACAAAGCGGCAGAGAGCTTTTTTGGCCGAATGTGGGTTTGAATGGATTTTACAAAAAAAGAAAACGTGACGCGCTTGTGTTTTTAGCATAAGTATGATAGATTTTTAATAGAATGCCAGAAAAGGGCATCCAATTCAAAAAGAGAAAGGTACATATCGTATGAACATCATTGAGTGGTTAAAGGTTATCCTGCTGGGTATCGTAGAGGGCATTACCGAGTGGCTTCCAATCAGCAGCACCGGCCACATGATTCTGGTAGATGAGTTTATTAAGCTGAATGTGACAGCTGATTTCAAGAATGTTTTTGAAGTTGTCATCCAGCTCGGTGCAATCCTTGCGGTTGTCGTCATCTATTTCTGGGATCTCTGGCCGTTTCATGGTAAAAGTAAAGCCAGAAGCCGGAGCTATTTTGCCAATCCAAGCGACAACAAGGTATTTGGCGCTGTTCAGAACTTTGTAGACAGTTACTGTTATCTGGACAAAATCATCATGTGGTTTAAGATTGTTGTATCATGCCTGCCGGCAGCTGTCATTGGTCTGGCATTCAACGACTGGATCGAGGCACATCTGATGAATTACGTGGTTGTAGCCCTGATGCTGATTATCTATGGTGTGTTATTCATCGTTATTGAAAATTACAACAAGACGAGAACTCCGTCTGCAACGAAAATCAAAGAAATTACCTGGAAAAATGCACTGTATATCGGTGTTTTCCAGCTCCTTTCCATCGTACCGGGAACTTCCCGTTCGGGGGCAACCATCATCGGCGGTATCCTGCTGGGATGCTCGAGAGAGCTCGCATCGGAGTACACGTTTTTCCTTGCCGTTCCGGTTATGTTCGGCGCGAGCCTTTTAAAACTGGTAAAACACGGCTTTGCCTTTACCGGTGTTGAGGTGGCGATCATGATCGTCGGCATGCTGGTGGCATTTGCGGTATCGATTTTTGCCATCAAATTCCTGATGCAGTACATCAAGAAGCACGATTTCAAAGCCTTCGGCTGGTACCGTATCGTACTCGGTGTGATTGTGCTGCTGTATTTCGTAATCAAAACCGTAATTTTGAAAGCATAAAATCGAACAATTCCGAAAATTTACCGGGAAAAATAGAAGAAGAAGTATCGTAAAATGAAAAAAATTGTGCGATACTTCTTTTTTTACGCGAAAATTACAAAAAACCCTGTAAAAAGTAACCAAAAGCTGATATAATAAAACATAACAGGGGCACAGACGATACAGTTCACCCGCGCCATTCGCAAAACTGCGCTTTCAGCGCTTTCCGCTGCTGCGCAGCTCCTTTTGCTCATTTCTCGGCGCTCCCTTCGTGTGTTCTTGCAAACAAATTTTCATGCAAGCATGAAATTTGCCCGCCAGAACACACGAGTGAACTGTAAATTAAAAAAAATACCGAAAATTTGCCATATTTTTATTGACTAAAGATATTCTTATGGTAAAATAAATGTGTGCGCCCGAGAATATCTTTCTTTTCGGTGCAATCAGTATAGGGTGAACGTATCATCCAGGGCAATCTGGAAATACTTTACTATAACCTATCAAAATTACAAGTAGGAGGAAAAGTAACAATGGCAAAATGGGTTTACATGTTCACTGAAGGTAATGCAGACATGCGTAACCTTCTCGGTGGAAAAGGCGCAAACCTGGCTGAGATGACAAACCTGGGACTTCCTGTACCACAGGGATTCACGGTAACAACCGAGGCTTGTACACAGTACTATGAGGATGGCAGACAGATCAACGACGAGATCATGGGTCAGATCATGGAAGCAATCGATAAAATGGAAGGAATCACAGGAAAGAAATTCGGAGACGCTAAGAATCCGCTGCTCGTTTCTGTACGTTCCGGAGCAAGAGCTTCCATGCCAGGTATGATGGATACCATCCTGAACCTTGGTCTGAACGAAGAGGTTGTTGAAACTCTGTCACAGGCTTCCGGCAACCCACGTTGGGCTTGGGACTGCTACAGAAGATTCATTCAGATGTTCTCTGACGTAGTTATGGAAGTTGGTAAAAAATACTTCGAAGAGCTGATCGACAAGATGAAAGAGGAGAAAGGCGTAAAACAGGACGTAGATCTTGACGCAGATGACCTCAAAAAACTGGCTGAGCAGTTCAAAGCTGAGTACAAAGCTAAAATCGGTGAGGATTTCCCGACCGATCCTAAGGTACAGCTGATGGAGGCTGTAAAAGCCGTATTCCGTTCCTGGGACAACCCGAGAGCAAACGTTTATCGTCGTGACAACGACATCCCGTATTCCTGGGGTACCGCTGTTAACGTACAGATGATGGCATTCGGAAACATGGGAGATGACTGTGGTACAGGTGTTGCCTTCACCCGTGATCCTGCTACAGGAGAGAACGGACTGTTCGGTGAGTTCCTTACCAACGCACAGGGCGAGGACGTAGTTGCCGGTGTTCGTACACCTATGCACATTTCTGAGATGGAAGAGAAATTCCCGGAAGCTTTCAAACAGTTCAAAGAAGTTTGCAAAACTCTGGAAACACACTACAGAGATATGCAGGACATGGAGTTCACTGTAGAGCACGGTAAACTGTACATGCTGCAGACACGTAATGGTAAGAGAACAGCAAAAGCTGCTCTGAAAATCGCTTGCGACCTTGTAGATGAGGGAATGAGAACAGAGGAAGAGGCAGTTGCAATGATCGATCCTCGTAATCTTGACTCTCTGCTTCATCCGCAGTTCGATGCAAAAGCACTGAAAGAGGCTACTCCAATGGCAAAAGCACTGGGAGCATCTCCGGGAGCTGCTTGCGGTAAAATCGTCTTCACAGCAGATGATGCTGTTGAGTGGGCTGAAAGAGGAGAAAAAGTTGTTCTGGTTCGTCTTGAGACATCCCCAGAAGATATCACAGGTATGAAATCTGCACAGGGTATCCTGACTGTTCGTGGTGGTATGACCTCTCACGCAGCTGTAGTTGCCCGTGGTATGGGAACCTGCTGCGTATCCGGCTGCGGTGATATCGTAATGGACGAGGCAAACAAGAAATTTACACTGGCTGGAAAAGAGTACCACGAGGGAGACTGCATCTCTCTGGATGGTTCTACAGGATGCATCTATGACGGACTGATCCCGACCGTAGACGCTACCATCGCTGGTGAGTTCGGAAGAATCATGGGCTGGGCAGACAAATACAGAACCATGAAAGTTCGTACAAACGCTGATACTCCGGCTGACGCTAAAAAAGCTCGTGAGCTTGGAGCAGAAGGTATTGGTCTTTGCCGTACAGAGCATATGTTCTTCGAAGGCAACAGAATCGATGCATTCCGTGAGATGATCTGCGCTGAGACCGTAGAAGAGAGAGAAGCAGCACTTGCTAAGATCCTTCCGGAGCAGCAGGGAGACTTCGAGAAGCTGTATGAAGCTCTGGAAGGCAACCCGGTTACCATCCGTTTCCTGGATCCGCCGCTTCATGAGTTCGTTCCGACTGAGGAAGAGGACATCAAGAAACTGGCTGACGCTCAGGGCAAAACTGTTGAGCAGATTAAAGCAATCATCGCTAGTCTGCACGAGTTCAACCCGATGATGGGTCATCGTGGATGCCGTCTTGCTGTAACTTATCCGGAAATCGCTAAGATGCAGACAAGCGCAGTAATCCGCGCAGCCATCAACGTGAAGAAAGCTCATCCGGATTGGAATGTAAAACCGGAAATCATGATCCCACTTGTTGGCGATATCAAAGAGCTGAAATACGTTAAGAAATTCGTAGTAGAGACCGCTGACGCTGAAATCGCAGCAGCAGGCAGCGACCTTGAATACGAAGTTGGTACCATGATCGAGATCCCGAGAGCAGCTCTGACTGCAGATGAGATCGCAAAAGAGGCAGACTTCTTCTGCTTCGGAACCAACGACCTTACTCAGATGACTTACGGATTCTCCCGTGACGATGCTGGTAAATTCCTGAACGCTTACTATGACGCTAAGATCTTCGAGAACGATCCATTCGCAAAACTTGATCAGGACGGCGTTGGCAAGCTGATGAAGATGGCTATCGATCTTGGAAGACCGGTTAACTCTTCTCTGCACGTAGGTATCTGCGGTGAGCACGGTGGAGATCCGAGCTCCGTAGAGTTCTGCAACAAACTGGGTCTGGACTATGTTTCCTGCTCACCGTTCCGTGTGCCGATCGCCCGTCTGGCAGCAGCTCAGGCAGCTATCGCTCAGAAGAACGCTTAATTTAAGCAGAATCTGTCCGAATCAGGATTTTCATGCAGTAGCATGATTTGTGTTCAAACGTAAGGAGACCCCGGCGGTCTGTAGAAATACAGGCGCCGGGGTCTTTTTTAGCAATCGTTTAAAATCAAAGTGGGAGGGAAAACGGATGCAGAATGAAACAGCCAAAGAAAACCTGCTGCGGCAGATCCGGGAATACCGTCCGTACAATGAGCAGGAAGAGCGGGATCGGGCGATTCTGCTGAAATGGATGGAGAGCGGATGCGATATTTTGACGCGGGAAAATGAGACCGCACATCTGACTGTCTCCGCCTGGGTCGTAAGCCCGGATCGGAAGCAGGTGCTGATGGCGTATCACAATATTTACCATTCCTGGGCATGGCTCGGCGGCCACGCGGACGGAGATGCGGATCTTTGCAGCGTGGCGGTAAGAGAAGTGAAGGAGGAATCCGGGATTGAAGAGGTGAAGCTCTTATCGGATCAGCCATTCTCGCTCGAAATCCTGTCGGTGGACGGCCATGTGAAGCGCGGAAAGTACGTGACGGCACATCTCCATCTGAATGTGACATATCTCATGGAAGCAGATCCGGTACAGGAAATCCGCTGCAAGCCGGATGAAAACAGCGCAGTCGGCTGGATTCCGGTGGAGCAGATCGCAGAAAAATCGACAGAGCCGTGGTTTGTGGAGCGTGTGTATGGCAAGCTGTGTGAGAAAGTGAAAAGAGATTTCTGTGAAGTGTAATATGCAATCCGCGTATGAACTGCCATTTAGAATAAGCATTAGACAAATGAGCTGTTAGATGTCTAAAATAGAGACAGAAAGAAAAATGGCAGGAGGGGTTTTATGTTTACAAATCAGGATTTGAAAAAGCTGATTATTCCGCTTTTCCTAGAGCAGCTTCTGGTGGCTCTGGTCGGAATTGCGGACGTGTTTGTTATCGGATTTGTCGGAGAGGCGGCGGTTTCCGGTGTGTCACTGGTCAATGCGTTCAAAAGGTAGACTTAAGCTTCCAGAAAACGATCCTCTTTTTCTGACGACAGAAAAGTTGTTGGGAAAAGGGGATTTTTGGGGTAAAAGGGATTATTTCGGCGCGTTGAAAATCATGCCGGGGTATGGTAAAATGGACTCCGAAAAACAGCAAAAGGAGGACGTGACAGAAGATGAATGATATGAAGCGTCTGCTCTCGTATGCAGGTCCCTACAAGCGGGATATGATTTTCGGAGCAGTGCTGGTATTGGTAGAAACGTGTTTTGAACTTTTTATTCCGATTCTGATTTCCAATCTGATTGACATCGGCGTTGCGAACGGCGATATCCCTTACATTTACCGCAAGGGAATCCAGATGGGAATCTGCGCGCTCTGTGCGCTTGTGACCGGAATTTTATACGCGCACTTTGCGGCGCGGGCGACGTACGGCTGGGGAGCTGAGATCCGGAAGGCGGAGTATGAGAAAATGCAGCAGTATGCATTTTCCAACCTCGACCACTTTGCGGTATCATCCCTGATCACCCGTATGACGACGGATGTTACCGTCATCCAGAATATGGTAAGCGCCGGCTTCCGCCCGATCACGCGCGGACCGTCGCTTCTGATTATGGGAATCGGCCTTTCATTCTATATGAATCCGCGGCTGGCATTTGTATTCCTTGTATGTACCCCGCTTCTTGGCTTTATTCTCTCCCTGATTGTGCGGAGAGTTGCCCCGATGTACACAAAACTGCAGTCCATGGTGGACCGCCTGAACAATGTTGTCCAGGAGGGGCTGACCGCGATCCGTGCCGTCAAAGCTTTCGTGCGGGATGAGTACGAGGAAGACAAATTCAACGAGGTCAACACCGACCTGACCGCAGCGAGCGAGCAGACGTTCCACTACGCCGTGCTGAATCTGCCGGCATTTCAGGGCGTCATGTATACCGCGATCGTGCTGATTCTGTGGTTCGGCGGAAATATGATTCTGAAAAAACAGCTTGCCGTCGGAAACCTGACCGGATTTCTAAGCTACGTCATGCAGGTCATGAACTCGATGATGATGATTGCAAACGTCTTCCTGCTCCTGACCCGTTCCATGGCGAGTGCACACCGGATTGTCGAGGTGCTCGATGAGAAAATCGTGCTCACCTCGCCGGAAAATGGTGTAGCAGAAGTGACAGAGGGCAGCGTGGAGTTTGACAACGTATCGTTTAAATACAAAGAAGAAGCAAAAGAGTACGCACTCTCCGATGTTACGCTGAAGATCAAAGCTGGTCAGACGGTAGGAATCCTCGGAGGAACAGGTTCTTCGAAAACGACGCTGGTGCAGCTCATTCCGCGTCTGTATGATACCAGCCGCGGCACCGTCCGCGTCGGCGGAAAGGATGTGCGCGCGTACGATCTTGCCGCTCTCCGCGATGCAGTCAATATCATTCTGCAGAAAAACGTGCTGTTCTCCGGAACCGTGCGTGAAAACCTGAAATGGGGCAATGTGGATGCATCCGATGAGGAGATCTGGGAAGCATGCCGCGCGGCGTGTGCGGATGAATTTTTGAACCGCATGCCGGACGGCCTCGACACCGTGCTCGAGCAGGGCGCAAGCAACCTCTCCGGAGGCCAGAAGCAGCGTCTCTGCATCGCGCGTGCGCTGATCGGAAAGGCAAAAATCCTGATCTTCGATGATTCGACAAGTGCGGTCGACACGGCAACGGAGAAAAAGATCCGCGAGGCACTGGCGGCGCGGAAGAATGTCACAAAAATTATCATTGCGCAGAGAGTAACATCCGTCATGAATACGGATCAGATCATCATTCTTGATGACGGAAAAGTACACCGGATCGGCACGCACGCTGAACTGCTGGCGGATGACCCGATTTATCAGGAAATTTACGCCTCACAGATGAAAGGAGGAGACGAAAATGGCAGCGAGAGCTTATAGCGGAAAGAAACCAAAGAACCTGAAACACACGCTGCGCGTCTTCCTGTCTTATCTGGGACGGCACAAAAAAATGCTCGCAGTCGTAGCGGTACTGGTAACAATCAGCGCGGGAGCCAACCTCTTTGGAACGTATATGATCCGCCCGGTTGTCAACGGACTGGCGGACGGAGATGTGCACACACTGCTGCGCGGCGTGCTGATTACGGCACTCATTTTCGGGTGCGGCGCACTCGCAGCATACGGCTACACGCAGACCATGGTAAAAGCAGCACAGCAGGTTGTATTTGATATCCGCCGCGATCTGTTCGAACACGTCCAGACACTGCCGCTGCAGTTCTTCGACAGCAGACGCCACGGCGATATCATGAGTCTTTTCACGAACGATATCGACACGATGGCAGATGCCCTGAACAACAGTTTTGCGATGGTTATCCAGAGCTTCATCCAGATTGTGGGAACACTGACCTTGCTGTATATCCTAAACTGGCGGCTCTCGCTGATTGTAACGGTGTGCTACGGTATCATGTTCTGGTATATCAAGTTCAGCGGAAAGCGCAGCAAGGGTTATTATACGAAGCAGCAGAACAGCCTCGGAGAACTGAACGGCTATATTGAGGAGCTGATCACCGGACAGAAAGTCGTCAAGGTGTTCCACCACGAAGAAGAGAGCTTTACGGAATTCTGCAAAAAGAATGAGGAGCTCCGGAAAGCGGGAACCGGCGCGCAGGGGTATGCGGCGACGATGGTTCCTGTCGTTGTCAGCATTTCGTATGTCAATTATGCGATTGTGGCAGTGCTCGGCGGCCTTCTCGCCCTGCACGGAAAAGCCGATATCGGAAGCCTGGCAAGCTACCTTGTCTTTGTCCGCCAGGCGGCGCTTCCGATCAACCAGTTCACCCAGCAGAGCAACTTCCTTCTCTCAGCGCTCGCCGGTGCGGAGCGTGTCTTCGACGTGATGAGCCTGGAGCCGGAAATCGATGAGGGAAAAGTGGAACTGGTCAACGTAAAAGAAGAGAACGGCGCACTTGCCGTCTGCGAAGAGACAACAGGCCGCTGGGCATGGAAGCGCCCGGACGGAACGATGACGGAATTAAAGGGCGATGTGCGTTTTGAAAACGTGGATTTCGGCTACACGGCAGACCGTCTGATCTTAAAGAACATCAGCCTGTATGCCAAACCAGGCCAGAAAATTGCTTTTGTCGGTTCCACAGGAGCCGGAAAAACGACGATCACGAACCTGATCAACCGTTTCTACGACGTCCAGGGCGGCGCGGTTGTCTACGACGGCATTGACGTAAAAGATATCGAAAAAGACGCTCTGCGCCACTCCCTCGGTATCGTTCTGCAGGATACCCATCTGTTCACGGGAACCGTAGCAGAAAACATCCGTTTTGGAAAACTCGATGCCACGCAGGAAGAAATTGAACATGCGGCCAAAATTGCGAATGCGGATTCCTTCATCCGCCGTCTGCCGAACGGCTACGACACGATGCTGACCTCCGACGGAGCCAACCTCTCCCAGGGCCAGCGCCAGCTTCTCGCGATTGCCCGTGCCGCCGTTGCCGATCCGCCGGTGCTGATTCTTGACGAGGCAACATCTTCCGTTGACACCAGAACCGAGGCGCTGATCGAAAAAGGAATGGACCAGCTCATGGAGGGCAGAACCGTATTTGTCATCGCCCACCGCTTAAGCACCGTGCGAAACGCCAATGCGATCATGGTGCTGGAGCAGGGAAATATCGTAGAGCGCGGCGACCACGACGCACTTCTGGCACAGAAAGGAAAATATTATCAGCTCTATCATGGAATGTTTGAGCTGAGTTAAAAAGAAAGGAGTAAAGAGTATGAGAAAATATAACCGTATTTTTCTGATCGTCCTGGATTCTCTCGGAATCGGGGCGATGGCGGATTCGGAGAAGTTTGGGGATGTCGGTGTCAATACCTTCGGCCACATCTGGGAGAGTCAGGGAGGCCTTGAAATCCCGAACCTGCGCCGCCTCGGCATGGGAAATCTCTGCGGTGTGACAGAGGATGAGGCAAAGGGTTACGCCAGAAGACTGAACGAGGCGAGCAACGGAAAAGACACCATGACCGGCCACTGGGAGATGATGGGAATTTACACGACAAAGCCGTTCGTTACGTTCACCGACCACGGATTTCCGAAAGAACTGATCGACGAGCTGGAAAAACGAACCGGCAGAAAGATCATCGGCAATAAGGCGGCGAGCGGAACGGAGATCCTCGATGAGCTGGCAGAGCGCGAGATCGAAAACGGAGAACTGATTGTCTATACCTCGGCGGATTCCGTACTGCAGATCTGCGGCAACGAGGAGACGATGGGACTGGAGACGCTGTATCATTACTGCGAGATTGCCCGTGAGCTGACCATGAAAGACGAGTGGAAAGTCGGCCGTGTCATTGCAAGACCGTACGTCGGAAAGAAAAAAGGAGAGTTCGTCCGCACCGCAAACCGTCACGACTACGCTGTCAAACCGACGGGAAAAACCGTGCTCAACGCGATGCAGGAGGCAGGATATGATGTCATCAGTATCGGAAAAATCAACGATATTTTCTGCGGCGAGGGCATCACGGAGAGTCTGAAATCCAAGAGCAGCGTCCACGGCATGGAGCAGACGATTGAGACGGCAGGAAAAGAGTTTACCGGACTGTGCTTTGTCAACCTCGTCGATTTCGATGCACTCTGGGGCCACAGAAGAAACCCGGAAGGCTACGGAAAAGAGATTGAAAAATTCGATGTGAACCTTGGAAAGCTGCTGGAGCAGTTAAAAGACGACGATCTGCTCCTGATCACGGCAGACCACGGCAACGACCCGACTTATACCGGAACGGACCACACCAGAGAACAGGTGCCGCTCCTTGCGTACTCACCGTCTATGAAGGAGAGCGGCCTTCAGGAGACGAAGGACACCTTCGCTGTGATCGGCGCATCCGTTGCAGAGAACTTCGGCGTAAAAATGCCGGAGGGAACGATCGGAACATCGATCCTGGAATCGTGGAAATAAGGAAGCGATGGCGTTTTCAGCTGAGGCGGTAAGAACCTTTCGAAAGTTTCACAAGCTGTCCTTCTTCGAGCAGCTTCTTTAAAACCCGCTGGAGCTGGCGGCGGCTGCAGTGGAGCTGCATGGCCATCTTTTCCACGCCGGAAAACGTCTGATCCGGACAGCGCTCTGAGAGATAAGAGAGGAAGGATTCCTCGAGCGTGGAAAAATTCGACTGGGAGCTGGAATAAAGCATCAGCTTTTCGGTGACAGAGTTTAAAAGATATCGTAAAAAGCGGTTGTCGTTCAGCAGAAGCTCTTTCGTGGAAGCGAGCGGCAGAACAATACAAAGCGCGGTGGTGCGTGCCTCGATCTGGTGCGTATCATCGCGTTTTCCGCAGAATTCCATATCGCCGATGCAGGTAAAGCCGTCGAGATAGCCGATCGGGTAGCTCGTGCCGTCGGCGCGGTTGGCGCTGATCTCGATGGAACCGTCCACGAGGAACGAGAGGTATTCCTCCGGATTCAGCGTGTCGAGCCGTTCGCCCTTTTCAAACTGATACAGAGAAAATGCGAGATCCGGGGTATCGAAAAGAGATGGGATCTCATGTTTCTGAAGATAAAAGTCCAGCAGAGCCGGATCAAAAATTCGTTTCATAGGAAAATCCTTTCACAGAAAAATTTTTTGGAAAACTTTTTCTTTATTGTGACATATGACACAAGAAAAAGCAAGAAAGTCTGCTAAGATAAACCAGAATGAAAAAGGTTACAGTTTGCTGGGTACCAGTGAACTGTAACCGAAAAAGAGGAAAGGGGAGTTTTCAAAATGGAAAACGAATTATTTGAGAAAACAAAAGTGTCCAAAGCATATATGACGCTCGCACTTCCGGTCGTGCTCGGCATGGTCGTGTCGCTGATCTATAATATGGTAGATACTTTTTTCATCGCGCGGACCGGAAACACGGCACTGATTGCCGGCGTATCGCTCGGCACACCGATTTTCACGCTGATGATTGCACTCGGTGACATCTTCGGCGTCGGCGGCAGTTCCGTCATTTCGCGCCTCTTCGGTAAAAAAGAGTACGAGGACGGAAGACGGATCAGCGTATTCTGCTTTTACGCAGCGATTGCTGTCGGCATTGCGGTCAGCATCATCCTGCTTGCCGCCAAACAGCCGATCCTTGGCCTGCTTGGCTGTGATGAGACGACGTGGCAGTATGCGGGGGACTATTACCAGTGGATTGCACTCGGCGCACCGTTTATCATCCTGCAGCTGACGCCGAACAATCTTCTTCGGACCGAGGGCTTCGCAAAAGCCTCGATGATCGGAACAATGCTGGGAGCCGTCGTCAACATCATTCTTGACCCGATCTTTATTTACACGCTCGGCATGGGAGCAGCCGGAGCAGCGATTGCAACGGTGATCGGCAACATCTGCGGTGATATTTTCTATGTTATCTTTATGATAAAGAAATGCCGCTATCTCTCCGTCGATTTCCGAAAACTGAAAATGACCGGAGCAGAGGTGCTCGCCGTTCTTGCCATCGGCATTCCGGCATCCGTCACAAACTTCATGCAGAGCATCGGCGTGACGCTGACGAACCGATTTTTGCAGCCGTATGGAACGGACAAAGTTGCAGCGATGGGAATTGCTTTGAAAATTATTATGATTTCTGTTCTTGTGATGGTCGGCTTCGCTTTTGGCGGACAGCCGCTGGTCGGATACAATTATGGAGCGAAAAATAAAAAACGTCTCAGTGAGACGATCCGCTTTGCCTTCCTCCTGGAAGTGCTGACCGGTGCCGGAATGGCGGTTGTGCTCGGTGCGGCGGCTCCGCTTCTCGTGGGACTGTTCTTAAAAGAGGCGGATGTCATTGCAGCGGCCCAGCAGATCCTCCGCGTCCAGCTCATTGGTATGCCGTTTGTTGGTATCGTACTCGCATCGACCTGTATTTTCCAGGCGATCGGAAACGGGGCAGGAGCAATGATTCTTTCAGCAGGACGTCAGGGCGTGATTTTTGCCATTGTAATTTTCTGCGCTTCAAAACTTGCCGGTTTTTCCGGTGTTATTGCCTCCCAGCCGGTTTCTGATTTTCTGACCGCATCGGTGGCTGTGATGATTCTGCTTCAGTGGAAAAAGAAAGAATTTGCAAAATAAGAAAGAACAGCAAAGCGGCTGCGGCACAGCGTTCCGGAACGGGAACCTGCCGCAGCCGCTTTTGGCGTGCGCAAAAAAACAGAATTCCTGCACAGGCGGCCGCTATGTCAAAAACACGTAAAAGTGATGAAAAAACGTCTCTTAATTCGGCAGTATTACGGGATTGCATTCTGAGAAAACAAGATATAAAATGGCATGAGATTCGACAAAAAGGGGAAGCAAAAACATACGACAATAGGGAGGACATCACATGGCAACAAAGAAAAGTGCAGTAAAAGATCTGACAAACGGCAGCCCGGTAAAACTGATTCTGGGGTTTGCACTGCCGCTGCTGCTCGGCATGCTGTTCCAGCAGTTTTACAGCATGGTCGATACGATTATTGTAGGAAAATTCTTAGGCGCGAAAGCGCTCGCGGCTGTTGGCAGTACAGGTTCGATCAACTTCATGATCGTGGGATTCTGTATGGGAGTCTGTAGCGGATTTGCAATTCCGGTTGCGCAGATGTTCGGGGCAGGAGACCGGAAAGCGCTGTGCCGGTATGTAGGAAATGGAGCCGTCCTGGCCGGTATTCTTTCCGTGGTGATGACCGTTCTTGTCTGCATCTGGTGCCGCGACATTCTGATTCTGATGAAAACCCCGTCCGATATTCTGGACGGTGCATACGCTTACATCTTTGTTATTTTCCTCGGAATTCCGCTTATGGTGCTCTATAACCAGACATCAGCAATCATGCGGAGCCTCGGCGACAGCCGCTCCCCACTGATTTTCCTCGGTATCTCTTCAATACTGAATATCGTGCTAGATCTTGCGCTGGTCCGCCCGATGGGAGTAGCGGGAACCGCGTGGGCGACGATTATCGCGCAGGGAGTCTCTGGATTCCTGTGTCTCTTTTATATGAAGAAAAAATTCACCATCCTTGCTTTTACGAGAGAGGACTGGAAGCTGCATAAGCATTATGTGCTTAATCTGTGCAATATGGGAATCCCGATGGGACTGCAGTATTCAATCACCGCGATCGGAAGTGTTATTTTGCAGACCGCTGTCAACGGCCTTGGTTCCACTGCGGTTGCATCTGTTACGGCTGCCGGTAAAATTTCCATGTTCTGCTGCTGTCCGTTCGACGCGCTCGGCTCCACTATGGCGACGTATGCCGGACAGAACGTCGGTGCGAAGAAGATGGATCGTGTCAACACCGGTATTTTGACAAGTTCCATTATTGGAAGCGTGTATTCCGTGGTCATTTTAGGAGTCATGTTTCTGTGGTCCCGCCAGATTTCGCTTCTCTTTGTAGATGCATCTGAGACGGTCATCCTCGACCAGGCGCGTCAGATGCTGCTGATCAACATGGTATTTTACATTCCGCTGACCCTTGTCAATGTCGTACGCTTTACCGTGCAGGGCATGGGCTTCAGCAAATTTGCAATCCTTGCCGGCGTCTGCGAGATGATCGGCCGTTCGGTGGTAGCCTTTTTCCTGGTTCCGTATTTTGGTTACACCGCAGTCTGCTTCGCAAGCCCGGTGGCATGGATTCTCGCCGATCTGTTTCTCGTTCCGGCGTACCTGTACTGCGCAAAAACGCTTCGTTCTCTTTTTGAGAAAAATGCGCAGATGATGTAAGCCGTGCCGCAAGATGGACAAGCTGTTTCAATTCTGGTATAATGGAGCCTGGATTTTAGGAAAGCTGAAAAAGAATCCCATAGAAGAGAGGAAGATATCCTATGAAACAGTCGGTATTAGAATATAAGAAACTTCTGGAGCAGGAAGGCCTTCTGGTGGAATTTGCAGAGCCGGAAGGAAAAGAAGGAGAGGACAGACCCGTTACCCTCGTAACGTATTTTTCGGGCGGAGCGGATCAGGGAACGCTGTTTCTCTGCAAAGGAGCTGCATTCAAAGAGGCATACTTAAAAGACGCCGTAAACCGCGGTGCTGTTGCCTATGTAAGTGAAAAAAAATACGAAGCGGGAAAAGAAATTCCGGCGCTCATCGTCAACGATGCCAGAAAAGCACAGTTTGTGCTGGGTGAGGCGTTTTACGATTATCCGGCAAAGTCGCTGCATGTCACGGCGCTGACCGGAACAAAAGGAAAGACAACGACAGCCTACTACCTGCAGTCGATGCTCGATGCCTGCCTGAAAAAACAGGGCGGAAACGGATGTGCACTGTTAAGTTCGATTGAATATTACGACGGAAAGACGAGAGAAGCATCAACGCTCACCACGCCGGAATCCCTGGAGCTGTGCCGTCATATGCGCAATGCCGTAGATGCAGGCCTTTCCCATATGGTGATGGAAGTATCCTCCCAGGCGCTCAAATACGAGAGAGTCGGAAACACGCATTTTGATACCGCCATTTTCCTGAACATCTCCAAGGACCACATCAGCCCGACGGAGCACAAGGATTTTGATGATTATTTCCAGTCGAAATTAAAGATCTTCGACCGCTGCACCTGCGCCTGCGTGAACCTGGACAGCGACCATATCGGGGAAATCCTGAAAGCTGCGGCAAAATGTGAGCGCGTCGTTACGTTTGGATCGAAAGAAAATGCTGTAATCCGCGTGAGTGATATCAAGCCGGGCAGAGGAAAATTCTATTTCCATGTGGCAGGACCGGATTTCTCGGAAGATTTTACCCTGCCGGTGCACGGAGCCTTCAATGTGGAGAATGCCGTAGCTGCCATTGCGGCTGCCTGGTCGATGGGAATCCCGGTTTCGCTGATCAAGGAAAGCCTCCTTGACGTCACCGTTCCGGGAAGGATGGAGACGTATGAGAGCAGCGCGGGCGAGGTCACGGCGATCGTGGATTTCGCGCACAATGGCCTGAGTTTTGAAAAAATGTTTGATACCGTAGCACTCGAATACCCGGGAAGCCGCGTAAGCGTTGTGTTCGGAACCCCGGGCGGAAAAGCATTCAACCGCAGAAAAGATATGGGTGAGATTTCCGGAAAACGGGCGGACCGGATTTTCCTCGTACCGGATGATCCGGGAAACGAAGATCCGCAGGCGATCTGTGAGGAGATCGGCGGGTACATAGCAAAGGAAGGTGCATCCTTCCAGATCCGCATGGACCGCGGAGAAGCAATCCGGGAGGCGATTCTTGGCGCCGTACCGGGAGAGGTTGTTCTGATCCTTGGAAAAGGCGCGGACGTGACGATGCACGTCGGAAACGGAAATGTGCCGTACCGGTCAGATGCCGTCTATGCAAAAGAGGCGCTTGCCGAATATGGAAATGCATTTGCCGAAGCGGCAACGGCTCGTGAAACAGAAGAATAGAAGCAAAAACAGAAAAAAACAGAGCAAAAAAGACACGGAACAGAAAAATCCGTGTCTTTTTTGCGTCTGGCGGCAGCAGAAATGAAAATCAGACAGGAAATTTGGCGGATACATCCTACAAAATGTAGAAAAGAAGGACAGAAACTAGCCCGTATGACGAAAAGTTGTTAAAAATATAACGAACGAAAGTTAGACGTGTGAAACTAAACACAGAAAGCAAAAACCCGGGAACCATGCGGAAAAAGACGAATTCTGCGGGATGAAGGACAAAGCTGTAAGTTTTTGGAAAGAATTCTTGTGAAAAAGAACAAAAAATGGTATAATTGTATTGAAATATATCCAGAACACCCCTTCTGGAAGCGTACGGGCTCAGTGAGAAAAAAGATTTCACGAAAATGCTCGAAAAAAACACTTGTTAAATTCTTGTCATAGTGCTATGATAAGGAAAGTGAAAAATTTATCAATCACAAAAACCAACTAGGGGTATTTTAGAAAGGAGTATTTATGAGCAGCAAGATTACCATCATTGGAGCTGGAAGCGTTGGATCTACGATCGCCTATACACTGTCGAACGAAGACATCGCGTCTGAGATTGTTCTCATCGATATTAACAAGAAAAAAGTAGAGGGAGAGGTTATGGATATCGCGCAGGGTACCTGCTTCCGCGATCCGGTCTCCATCATCGCAGGTGAGTATGAGGATGCCAAGGACTCTGATATCGTAATTATTACTTCCGGTATTGCAAGAAAGCCTGGCCAGACCCGTATTGAGCTGACCCAGACCAACGTAAACATCTTAAAATCCATCACACCGGAAATCGTAAAAGCGGCTCCGAATGCCATCTACATCATTGTAAGCAACCCGGTTGATATCATGACCTACGTGTTTACAAAGATCTCCGGACTTCCGGAAAACCAGATCCTTGGTTCTGGTACCATGCTGGATTCCGCGAGACTTCGCTGCGGACTGTCTGAACACCTCAACATTGCCCAGAAAAACATCCACGCTTACGTATTCGGTGAGCACGGCGATACTTCCTTCATTCCGTGGAGCGGCGCTTACGTTTCCGGTGTCAGTCTGGACGAGTACTACGAGACCGTAGAAAAAATGGGCAGGAACGTAACCAAGATCGACAAAGATGCTATGCTGGAGTACGTAAGAACTTCCGGCGGACAGGTTATTGCAAACAAAGGAGCTACTTTCTATGCAGTATCTGTTGCAGTATGCAAACTGGTAGCAACCATTCTTTCTTCTTCCGATTCTGTAGCAACCGTATCTTCCATGATGCACGGTGAGTACGGCATCGAGGATGTATGCTTAAGCACACTGACCCTCGTTGGACCGAAAGGCGTACAGGGCAAGATTCCGATGCGTATGACAAAAGAGGAAGTAGAAAAACTCAAAGCAAGTGCCGACGCATTAAAAGCAGTTATCGCACAGATCGAGCACTAAGAGCGGGCAATAAGCTCAAAACATAAAATTTATGGCAGTGGCAGAAAGTGCGAAAGAGCGGTATCTCCCACTGCCTTAACGTGCGCCTGAAGAAATTTTCCGCCGGGTGTACATAAAAAGAGTACCGGAAACTTTTCCGGTGCCGGACAGAAGATACCGCAGGCAAAATGGAAACCAATAGGAGTAACAAGAAAGGAGCAATTCCATGACCTACAGTTATTTTCCGGGCTGTACGCTGAAGAACAAAGCAAAAGATCTGGATCACTATGCCAGAGAATGCGCAAAAGTTCTGGGATTTGAACTGGAAGAAATTGAAAACTGGCAGTGCTGCGGAGCTGTGTATCCACAGGCATCCGATGAAATCGCTACCAAACTTTCTTCGGTTCGCGCCTTAGCAGACGCCAAAGAAAAAGGACAGGATCTGATCACAGTCTGTTCCGCCTGTCATCACGTGATCAAACGCGTAAACGATGACATGGCGAATGTAGAAGACATTCAGACAAAAGTAAACAACTACATGGCTCTTTCCGAGCCATATCTTGGCGAAACGAAAGTACTTCATTATCTGGAAGTGCTGCGTGACGTCGTTGGATTTGACAAGATCAAAGAGAAAGTGGTAAACCCATTAAAAGGAAGAAAAATCGGCGCATATTACGGCTGTATGCTGCTTCGTCCGAGCACCACAATGCAGTTTGACGATCCGGAAAATCCGACAATCATTGAAGACTTTATCAAGGCCCTTGGCGCAACACCGGTCGTATATCCGATGAGAAATGAGTGCTGCGGCGGCTACATATCCCTCAAAGAAAAGAAAATGGCATCCAACATGGTAGACCAGATCATGGCATCCGCATCCTACAAAGGAGCAGAAGAACTGATCACTGCATGTCCGCTTTGCATGTACAACCTGCGCAATAACGGAACAAAAGAAGGTCTTCCGGTTACCTACTTTACCGAGCTTCTTGCAGAAGCACTCGGCATCAAAGAGGAGGTGCAGGCATGAAAATTGCAACATCCGATGAAATCCGTGCCATCGCCGGTGTGGATACCAGAAAATGTATGAAATGCGGTAAATGTTCCGCATCCTGTCCTGCTTATAACGAAATGGACATCCGTCCGCATCAGTTTGTATCTTACGTACAGAACGGCGATGTGGAAGCACTGATGAACTCCAAGTCCATCTGGAAATGCCTCTCCTGCTTCGCATGTGTAGAGCGCTGTCCAAGAGACGTAAAACCTGCCAAACTGATCGAGGCAGTTCGTCTTTCCGTGATCCGTCAGAGAGGAGAGAATTATCTTTCTCCGGATGAAATTCCGGCTCTTCTGGATGATGAGACTCCGCAGCAGCTTCTGATGAGTGCATTCCGTAAATATAGAAAGTAAAAAACAACCCATCCACAGAAAGGTGAGAGAAAAGTGCAAAGAATAGGAGTATTTGTCTGCCACTGCGGTACAAATATTGCGGCTACGGTTGATGTCAAAAAAGTTGTTGACGTCATCAGCAAAGAGCCGGGTGTTGTTCATGCAGAGGATTATCAGTATATGTGTTCCGAAACGGGTCAGCAGAAAGTGATCGATGCCATTCAGAACGAGCATCTGACCGGCGTTGTCATCTGTTCCTGCTCTCCGCGTATGCATGAAGGAACGTTCCGCAAAGCAGCAGAAAAAGCGGGCCTGAACCCGTATCAGCTGGAGATTGCAAACATTCGTGAGCAGTGTTCCTGGATTCATAAAGACATGGAAGAGGCTACCGAGAAGGCCGTAATTCTGGCCCGTGCAGCCGTTGCTAAAGTTATGCTGGATACCCCGCTTACCCCGGGCGAGAGCCGCGTTGTAAAACGTGCGCTGGTGATCGGAGGCGGTATCGCAGGTATTCAGACTGCACTGGATATCGCAGATGCAGGCTATGAAGTAGATATCGTAGAGAAGACCCCGAGTATCGGCGGAAGAATGTCACAGCTTGACAAGACATTCCCGACCCTCGACTGTTCTTCCTGTATCCTGACTCCTCGTATGGGAGAGGTAAACGCGCATGAGAAGATCAACATCTATACCTACAGTGAGGTAGAGAGCGTTGGCGGATTCGTCGGTGATTTCAAAGTAGACATCCGTAAGAAAGCAAGATACGTAGATATGGACAAATGTACCGGATGCGGACTCTGTCAGGAGAAATGTCCTTCCAAGAAGAACCTGAGCGAGTTCAACAGAGGCCTGTCCAACCGTACTGCAATCTACACACCGTTCGCACAGGCAGTTCCGAACGTACCGGTTATTGATACTGCAAACTGTATCCACTTCAAAACCGGAAAATGCGGTATCTGCTCCAAAGTCTGTGCAGCAGGTGCAGTAAACTACGACCAGAAAGATGAAGTAATCACCAGAGAGTACGGCGCAATCGTTGTGGCAACTGGTTTCGATACCATCAGTCTGGACAAGTTTGACGAATATTATTACAACCAGAGCAAAGACGTAATTACCTCCCTTGAGATGGAGCGTCTGATGAATGCTGCCGGCCCGACAGGCGGTAAAGTAGTACGTCTTTCCAACGGCGAGCATCCGAAGGATATCGTATTTATCCAGTGTGTCGGTTCTCGTGACGTGACTTGCAGAGGAAAGAGCTACTGCTCCAAGATCTGCTGTATGTACACCGCAAAACAGGCTATGCTGGTGCGTGACCATTATCCGGATGTCAATGTACATGTCTTCTACATTGATGTTCGTACCCCGGGTAAAAACTTCGATGAGTTCTATCGCCGTGCGGTAGAAGAGTTTGATGTAGACTACATCAAAGGCCAGGTAGGAAAAGTATCCGAGGCTCCGAACGGACGTCTTCTGGTACAGGGTTCCGACCTGCTTGACAACCGTCAGATCAAAATGGAAGCAGACCTTGTTGTCCTTGCAACTGCCATCGAGCCGAGCAAAGATGCAAGAAAACTGGCTACCATGCTGACCGCAAGTATGGATACCAACGATTTCTTTACTGAGGCACACGCAAAGCTGCGTCCGGTAGAGTCCCCGACCGCAGGTGTCTTCCTCTCCGGCGTATGCCAGGGACCGAAAGATATCCCGGAGACCGTTGCACAGGCAGGAGCTGCTGCTGTCAAAGTAGTCGGACTGCTGGCAAAAGACAAACTGACCACCAACCCGTGTACAGCAGAATCCAATCCGCTGTTCTGTAATGGATGTGCATCCTGTGAAAAAGTCTGCCCATACGGCGCAATTTCCTACGAAGACCGTCAGGTCAACGACCATGGAATCCGTGAAACCAGACATGTGGCAGTCGTTAACGGCGCACTTTGCCATGGATGCGGTGCATGTACCGTTGCATGTCCGTCCGGCGCTATGGACCTGAAAGGATTCTCCAATAGACAAATTCTCGCGGAGGTAGATGCAATATGCCGATAGATAACAACGAAAACAAAGAATTTAAGCCAGTCATCGTGGCATTCTGCTGCAACTGGTGCTCCTACGCAGGAGCAGACCTGGCAGGTTCCAGCCGTCTTTCCTATCCGGCAGACGTAAAGATCATCCGTGTTCCATGTTCCTGCCGTGTCAATCCGCTCTTCATCTTAAGAGCATTCCAGAAGGGCGCTGACGGAGTCATCCTCTGCGGATGCCATCCGGGAGACTGCCATTACAGCACAGGAAACTATTATGCAAGAAGACGTATGACCCTGCTGTTCTCCATGCTGGATTACATGGGCGTTGAGAACGGACGTACCCGTGTGGAATGGGTATCCGCCGCAGAAGGTGTGAAATTCTCCCAGACCATGAACGAGTTCATCAAGCAGGTTACAAGCCTTGGTAAGAATGTCAGATTGGAGGATTTACGATGCAAGAAAAATTAGTATCCCGCGCAAAAGAGCTTCTGTCTGACGGTACCGTAGTCCGTGTTCTTGGCTGGAGAAAAGGTGACACTGATTTCAGTGCAGAGCCTGCATTCTTCGAGACTGCCGAGAGCCTTTCCGAGTTTACCTACGACGGATTCTGCGGCGCAAACCTTAGCAAATACATGATTAAAGCATCGAAAGAAGAAGGAAAAACACTCGTTTTCTTAAAACCGTGTGATACTTACAGCTTTAATCAGTTAATCAAAGAGCATCGTGTGGATCGCGAGAAAACCTATATCGTCGGCATCGGCTGCGATGGAAAACTCGATATCGAAAAGATCCGTGAAGCAGGATGCAAGGGTATTACCGCTGTAACAGAAGACGGCGATACCATCAAAGTGGCAACTGTTTACGGCGACAAAGAGCTCGCAAGAGAGGATGTTATCCTGGAAAGATGCAAAGCCTGCAAGGGCGGAAAACACGTTGCCTACGACGAGCTGGCAGAGAACTGCGACGAAGAGAAACCGGCAAAAGAAGGCCGTTTTGAACTGGTTGAGAAGCTCGAGGCAATGGCTCCGGAAGAGCGTTTCGCATTCTGGCAGAACGAACTGTCCCGCTGTATCCGCTGTAATGCATGCCGTAACGTATGTCCGGCCTGCAGCTGTATCAAATGTGTCTTCGATAATGACCGTTACGATACCGCACAGAAAGCAAATACGACTACATTTGAAGAGCAGATGTTCCACATTATCCGTGCATTCCACGTTGCCGGACGCTGCACCGACTGTGGCGAGTGTTCCCGTGTATGTCCGCAGCACATTCCGCTGCACCTGCTGAACCGTAAATTCATCAAAGATATCGACGAGTTCTACGGAGAGTATCAGGCAGGCGCCGATACCGACAGCCGTGCACCGCTCACCAACTTCACACAGGAAGATGTAGAGCCAAGTATCGTTAAGGAAAGGGGTTAAGGGATGTATCAGATTAGCAGAGAAAAAATGCCGGAGCTCCTTGCCGCTGTTGCAAAGGAGATGGATCTTTTCCTTCCGGTACAAAACAATGGAATTACCAATTTCGGTTTCTGGACCGAGGACGCAGACGTGGATCTCGATACCTTAAAAACCGTAAAATCCCCGAAAGATGCCTTTTTCCCGCAGAGTGAAATTCTTTACTCCTGCTATCAGAAGGCAAATAAAACCAGCATTGAACCGGCTGCATTAAAAGACGCACCGTTTGCTATCTTCGGCGTTCGTCCGTGCGATGTCAGAGCGTTCGATGTTCTGGACCGCGTTTTCTTAAGCGAGCCTGCAGACGTTTACTATGCAGCAAGAAGAGAGCACGGCATCGTTGTTTCCCTGGCTTGTCATGAGCCGGAAGACAGCTGCTTCTGTAAAACCTTCGGCATCGATGCTGCAGAACCGGCAGCAGATGTTGCTATGTGGCAGGTAGCTGACGGTTATGCATGGGAAGCAAAAACCGAAAAAGGCCAGAAACTGACCGAGCTTGTAAAAGCTTACCTGACCGAGCAGGATCTTACCAAAGAAGTAGAGGCTGAGAAAGAAGCAATCCGTACTCTGATCGACAAGATGCCAAACAGCAACCTTTCCCTCGAGGGATGGGGCGTTGGCAAGACAAAAGAACGTTTTGACGATCCGAAGTGGAAAGAACTTTCCGATGCCTGCTTAGGCTGCGGAACCTGTACGTTCTCCTGCCCGACCTGCCAGTGCTACGATATCAAAGACTTTAACACCGGAAACGGTGTACAGCGTTACCGCTGCTGGGATTCCTGCATGTACTCTGATTTCACCATGATGGCAGCAGGAAACAACCGTACCACACAGCTGCAGCGTTTCCGTCAGCGTTTCATGCACAAACTGGTATACTTCCCGGACAACAACGACGGAATGTATTCCTGCGTCGGATGTGGACGCTGCGTAGAGAAATGCCCGCAGTCGCTGAACATTGTCAAAGTAATCAAACGCATGGGAGGTACCAAGTAAATGTGCAATTGTAGTTGTGGAAGCGAAGAAAAGAAAAACGCTTTGCTGCCGCAGGTCGGTATCATCACAGATATCCGCCGCGAAACACCGGACGTAAAAACATTCCGTATCGTTCGTCCGGACGGCACCAAGCTGTTTGAACATATGCCTGGCCAGTGCGCAATGCTCTGTGTACCGGGTGTCGGAGAGGCACTGTTTTCCATTACCTCTTCCCCGACAAACAAAGAGTACCAGGAGTTCTCCATCAAGGAGTGCGGTACTTTAACGAATTATCTTCACAACATGTCCGTAGGAGATGAAATCCTGGTTCGTGGACCGTATGGAAATCATTTCCCGGTAGAAACCGTATTAAAAGGACAGGATCTGCTGTTCATCGCCGGAGGTATCGGACTTGCTCCACTGCGTTCTGTTATTAATTACGTACTGGACAATCGTGATAACTACGGTACCGTAGATATCGTTTACGGTTCCCGTTCCAAAGACGATCTGGTACAGTTAAAAGAGATCCAGGAAGTATGGGCGAAAGCAAAAGATGTCAACGTGCATCTGACGATTGACCGTGAACAGGAAGGCTGGGACGGCCATGTAGGATTCGTTCCGAATTATGTGAAAGAACTGAACATGTCCGTTGACAAAACAGCTCTGATCTGCGGACCGCCGATCATGATCAAATTTGTCCTTCAGGGACTTCAGGAGCTGGGCTATGAGAAAACACAGGTTTACACTACTTTGGAGCTTCGTATGAAATGCGGTATCGGAAAATGCGGCCGCTGCAACATCGGAGATAAATATGTCTGCAAAGACGGCCCGGTTTTCCGCTGCGACGAGATTGACGAATTACCGAACGAATATTAAACGGAGGTTGAAGAAAATGCAGGAAATGGTAAATATTTACGTTTACGGCAAGAAGTATTCCGTACCTGGCGATCTGACCATTATGACCGCTATGGAGTATGCCGGATATCAGTTAAAACGCGGATGCGGATGCCGTCACGGATTCTGCGGTGCATGTGCGACCATCTACAGAATCAAAGGAAAGAATGAGCTGAAAACCTGTCTGGCATGTCAGACACAGGTAGAAGACGGTATGTATATCGCAAGCCTTCCGTTCTATCCGATCGACAAGAGAACATACGATATCGAAGAGATCAGCGCAGAGCAGAGAGTCATGATGGATCTGTATCCGGAAATCTACAGCTGCGTTGGATGTAATGCATGTACCAAAGGATGTCCGCAGAGCCTGAACGTTATGCAGTATATTGCATACGCACAGAGAGGCGACTTCAAGAAATGTGCAGAAGAGTCCTTCGACTGCATCGGCTGCGGAATCTGTGCATCCCGCTGTCCGGCTGGTATCTCCCATCCGATGGTAGGAGAGCTGGCAAGACGTCTGAACGGAAAATACATTGCTCCGAAGTCTGAACATGTAAAGAACCGTGTAGCAGAGATCAAAGAAGGAAAATTCGATGATCTGATCGAGCAGGTTATGCAGAAACCGATCGAAGAAATGCAGGAACTTTACAACAACCGTGAGATCGAGAAATAAGGAGGGAATTTCGAATGTATACACTGGCCAATATGCAGGACTCTATTAAAAAGGTAGAAGCTACCAGAGCCCAGAGAATGGCAACAGAGCCAAGAAGAATGACAGCGGATGAGAAAGATGCCCTTCTTGCAGCATATCATCCGGACTATAAAGAGGAAGGCTTCATCACCCTGAAAGTCGGCCCGAACAAAGGTGAGAAAGTTCCGACAGAGCTCGGCTATCTGCTGGAGTCCAACAGCCGTATCCTCGGTGTTGACATCGACCTTGACAAAGTAGATTATGACGTAGATGTACTGGTTATCGGTGCCGGTGGAGCAGGTTCTTCTGCAGCTATCGAGGCTCACGAGGCTGGCGCAAACGTTATGATTACCACCAAACTGAGAATTGGTGATGCAAACACCATGATGGCAGAAGGTGGAATCCAGGCAGCGGACAAAGAAAACGATTCCCCGGCACAGCATTATCTGGATGCGTTCGGCGGCGGACACTTTGCTGCAAGACCGGAACTGCTCCGCAAACTGGTTATGGAAGCTCCGGATGCAATCTCCTGGCTGGAAAACCTGGGCGTTATGTTTGATAAAGATGAGAATGGCCGTATGGTAACTACGCACGGCGGCGGAACTTCCAGAAAACGTATGCATGCATGCCGTGACTACTCTGGAGCAGAGATCATGAGAACACTGCGTGATGAAGTCATCAACCGCGGTATTCCGGTAATCGAGTTCTCTTCCGCAGTAGAACTGATCAAAGACGATAAGGGACAGGTTGCAGGTGCTGTTCTCCAGAACATGGAGACTGGCGAGTACCAGGTAGCAAAGGCAAAAACAGTTATCATTGCAACCGGTGGTGCAGGACGCCTTCACTACAACAACTTCCCAACCTCCAACCATTACGGTGCAACCGCTGACGGTCTGATCCTTGGATACCGTGCAGGCGCTCCGCTTCTGTATCAGGATACCATTCAGTACCATCCGACCGGAGCTGCTTACCCGGCTCAGATCTTCGGTGCTCTGGTAACCGAGAAAGTACGTTCTCTGGGCGCAATGCTCGTAAACGTAGACGGCGAAGCATTCATGCATCCGCTGGAAACCCGTGACGTATCTGCAGCAAGTATCATCCGCGAGTGCTCCGACGACCGCAACGAGGGCGTTGAGACTCCACAGGGCAAGGCTGTATGGCTGGATACTCCAATGATCGAGCTGATCCACGGAGAAGGCACCATTGAGAAGAGAATCCCGGCTATGTTCCGTATGTTCATGCAGTATGGCATCGATATGAGAAAAGAGCCGATCCTGGTTTACCCGACGCTGCATTATCAGAACGGTGGACTGGAAATCAACGGCGAAGGCTTTACCAACACCGTAAGCAACCTGCTCGTAGCAGGTGAGGCAGTTGGAGGAATCCACGGAAGAAACCGTCTGATGGGTAACTCTCTGCTGGATGTTATCGTATTTGGCCGTGATGCAGGAAAAGCTGCAGCAGCAAAAGCAAAAGACGTAACACTTGGAAAGATGAATCTGGATCATGTGGAGAAATATGCTGAGACCTTAAAAGAGGCAGGCATTGACACCGGTATGGTATCTCCGCAGCTTCTGCCGGATTATGCAGGAAAGAGACACCTGTAAAATGCAGTAACCGCGAAAAAGCGTGGCCCGGGGCAGAAATACTGTCCCTGGACACGCTTTCCGTGCTGAAAATCCATTGGATGATCGGTATGATAAAATAGCAAGGAAAGAAAGGTGGAGAATCCCATGCGTGAAATTCAGGCTAGTACCATTACGGATGTGGTAGAGAAACTTTGTATCGAAGCAAACTACCATCTTCCGGAAGACGTAAAATGTGCCATCACAGGCTGCCGTGCCTGCGAGGATGGCGAGATTGCAAAAGGTGTTCTGGACAAAATCGTAGAAAATTATGAGATCGCAGACGCACAGAACGTGCCGATCTGCCAGGATACCGGAATGGCATGTGTTTTCCTGGAAATCGGACAGGATGTGCACATCGCAGGAGGAGATCTTGCAGAGGCAGTCAACGAAGGTGTCAGAAGAGGATATGACAAAGGATACTTAAGAAAATCCGTTGTCAAAGATCCGGTCAGAAGAGGAAACACCGGCGACAATACACCGGCTATGCTCTACACCGAGATCGTTCCTGGCGATCAGATCAAAGTAACCGTAGGCCCGAAAGGCTTCGGAAGCGAAAATATGAGTATGATCCGTATGTTCAAACCGTCCGCAGGTCTTCAGGGAATCAAGGATTTCATCCTGGAAGTTGTTGAGACAGCAGGCCCGAACCCATGCCCGCCTATGGTAGTCGGCGTTGGTATCGGCGGAACCTTCGATAAATGTGCACTGCTTGCGAAAAAAGCACTGATGCGCCCGATCGATTCCGAGAACCCGGATCCGTTCTACGCAGATCTGGAAAAAGAAATGCTGGAGAAAGTCAACAAACTCGGCATCGGACCGCAGGGCTTTGGCGGAAAAACCACAGCCATCGGCCTCAATATCGAGACAATGCCGACTCATATTGCGGGAATGCCGTGTGCAGTCAACATCAACTGCCATGTTACCCGTCATAAAACGGAGGTGATCTGATCATGGAAAAACATATTCAGCTGCCTTTAACAGAAGAACTGGCAAAAACACTGCATGCCGGAGATACCGTATATCTGACCGGAACTATCTATACTTCCCGTGACGCCGGACATAAGAGAATGTGTGAAGCGCTCGCAAGAGGAGAAAAAATCCCGTTTGATCCGACAGACGCTACGATTTACTACGTAGGACCGACCCCTGCAAAACCAGGCCAGGTCATCGGATCTGCAGGTCCTACCACCAGCGGCCGTATGGATGCGTATGCTCCGACCATGATGTCCGTAGGCGCAAGAGGAATGATCGGTAAAGGCGCACGTCTTCCGGAAGTTGTAGAAGCCATGAAGAAATATCATGGCGTATACTTCGGAGCCATCGGCGGAGCCGGCGCACTGCTTGCAAAATGCATCAAAAAAGCAGAGCTGATCGCATACGAAGATCTTGGCGCAGAAGCACTTCGCCGTCTGGAAGTAGAAGACATGCCGCTTTTTGTTATCATCGACTGCGACGGAAATAATCTGTATGAGATGGGAAGAAAAGAATACTTAGAAGCGCATAAAGAAGACTAAAGGTTACATTTGTAACGACGAAATACAAGAGAGACCATAGACCCGTCTGATTATTTCAGACAGGTCTCAAGCTGAAAAGACATCAGGGCATTAACACTTGCAAGCGACTTTCGGCAGAAAAAGAAATGAAAGAGGAAGAAAAACATGACTGTAGAAATGATAAGCCACTTACTGGAAGCACTGATGATCCTGTGCTTTGGCCTGTCCTGGCCGCTGTCCATTTATAAATCCTGGACTTCAAGAACAGCAAAAGGAAAGAGCCTTTACTTTGAGGTGTTCATCTGGATCGGATATATTTTCGGTATTGCTAACAAATTTATCAGCTATATGAACAATCCGGACAAAGACTGGATCTTTTTCCTTGCATGGGCTTTCTATTTCCTGAACATTGCAGAGATCACCGTAGATATGGTGCTGTACTTCCGCAATGTAAAACTGGATAAGAAAAGAGAAGCAGAGAAATAAAGCAGCGGAATACAGTTAAACTTACAGAATCCCCGGCGGTGCGGCATTTGAGGCGGCATCGGCGGGGATTCTTATTTCTATACGATGACTCACACTGCGAAAAGAAAACATTGCGGGAACGCAGAAAGCAGGGTATACTTGTGTATAGAATCTGCTTGACTTAAAGTGCACTTCATAGTTTAAAATAAAGAAAGCTGGAGATTTGCGGTGTCAGAAAAGAGAAGGTTCTGACAAAGCAGAGGTTTCGGCTTTCTTTTTATGTTGTATCGTATTTGGGTGTGAAAAAAAGGAAAAAACGAAAACGAGGTGAATGCTTTGGAGGCAAGAGAGGTATTAGAAAAAGTAAAAAACAACGAAATCTCGATCGAGGAGGCAGAGAAATATTTCAAAAAAGAGCCGTTCGAGGAGATGGGATATGCTAAGCTGGATACGCACCGTGAAATCCGGAGCGGATTTGCGGAGGTCATTTTCTGTGCGCGGAAGGCGGATGAACATCTGCTGAAGATTTTTACGCGTCTGTACGAGCAGGATGGGGAGGTCTTCGGAACGAGAGCCAGTGAGCATCAGTATGAGCTGATCCGCGAAAAGTTTCCGGAAGTGGTGTATGATCCGCTGTCGCATATTTTAAAAATAGAAAAGAAAGACAAGAAGCGGATCGGAAAAATTGCGGTCTGTACGGCTGGAACTGCGGATATTTCCGTTGCCGAGGAGGCGGCGCAGACCGCAGAATACTTCGGTGCAAACGTTGAGCGTATCTACGATGTCGGTGTGAGCGGTATCCACCGCCTGCTGTCGCGTCTCGATACGATTCAGAGCGCCAACTGCGTTGTAGCCGTTGCCGGAATGGAGGGGGCGCTGGCGAGCGTGCTCGGCGGCTTGGTGGACAAGCCGGTGATTGCTGTTCCGACATCCGTTGGCTACGGGGCCAGCATGAACGGTCTTTCGGCGCTGCTTACGATGATCAATTCCTGCGCGAACGGAATTGCCGTCGTGAATATCGACAACGGCTATGGAGCCGGATATATTGCAACACAGATTAACAGAATGGGAGTACATCAAGATGAGTAAAAGTTTATATCTGGAGTGCGGGAGCGGAATCAGCGGAGATATGACCGTTGCAGCGCTGCTCGACCTGGGAGCAGACCGGGAAGTACTGGAGAAATCACTGGAAAGCCTGAAACTGCCGGGATACGAAATTGCGATTACAAGAGTGAAAAAGTCGGGGCTGGATGCCTGCGATTTCAATGTGATTCTGGATGCAG
Organism: Blautia sp. AF32-4BH; assembly: GCF_003460565.1. Taxonomy (NCBI): domain Bacteria; kingdom Bacillati; phylum Bacillota; class Clostridia; order Lachnospirales; family Lachnospiraceae; genus Blautia; species Blautia sp. AF32-4BH. The sequence continues at coordinate 173,850 of NZ_QTVL01000003.1, forward strand.
AGCATGAGAACCATGATCACGATATGGCGTATCTGCACGGGGATGGGGCGGAAGTGCATGACCATCCACATGATCACGAGCATCATCATGACCACGAGCATGCGCACAGCCATGACCACGATCACACAGGGGAGCATCATCACCATCATGAGCACCGCGGGCTGCCGGAGATTCTTGCGATTATCCGCAGCGGCGGTCTGACACCGGGAGCAAGAGCGCTGGCGGAGCGGATTTTCCAGATTCTTGCCGAAGCGGAAGCAAAAGCCCATGGCGTTCCGCTTGATCAGGTGCATTTCCATGAGGTGGGAGCTGTCGATTCCATCGTTGATATTGTGGCTGCCGCTGTCTGCCTGGATAACCTGGCGCCGGATGAAGTCATCGTGACGGGTCTCAGCGAGGGAAGCGGCTTTGTCAGATGCCAGCACGGCATGATCCCGGTTCCGGTACCGGCTGTTTTAAATATCGTACAGGCACATGGCCTGACCCTCGTTCCGACCGGAATCCAGGGTGAACTGGTCACACCGACCGGAGCAGCCATTGTTGCGGCAATCCGTACCAAAGAGACACTGCCGGCATCCTTCAAATGTACCAGAACAGGTCTTGGCGCCGGAAAACGGACGTATGAGCGCCCGTCACTGCTGCGTGCAATGATGCTCGAAACAGAAGAAAACGACGAGAAAGATACGATCTGGAAGCTGGAGTGCAACATTGATGACTGCACCGGCGAGGCGCTCGGCTACTGCATGGGAAAACTGCTGCGATCAGGCGCAAGAGATGTCCATTACATCCCGGTCTATATGAAGAAAAACCGCCCGGCTTACCAGCTGGATGTAATCTGTGATGATAAAACGCGGGAGACGTTGGAAAATATCATATTCGCCGAGACCACCACAATCGGCATCCGCCGCTGCCGGATGGAGCGCACCGTGATGAAACGCGAGTTTGCGACAATCGCAACCGAGTACGGCCATGTGACAGTCAAGATCTGCCGCCACGGCGAGATCGAAAAAATTTACCCAGAGTACGAGAGTGCCGCAGTAATTGCAGAAAAAAGCGGCATGCCGGTCGGCGAGGCTGGTGCGTGGATCGTACAGAAATATAAAGAAGGAAACAAAAAAGCATGAGATATTTAAAACCACATTTTTACGACCAGTTTGTATGCACCGCCGGAGACTGCCCGGATACGTGCTGTGCCGGCTGGCAGATCGTGATCGACGAGGATTCCCTGGAGCGGTATGGAAATGAGAAGAGTGAGTTTGGAAAGCGCCTGCGCAATTCGATCGACTGGGAGGAAGAGTGTTTTTACCAGAACAACCGCCGCTGTGCCTTTCTGAATGATGAAAATCTCTGCGATCTTTACAAGGAACTGGGGCCGGATTCCTTATGTGACACCTGCCGCCTTTACCCGCGCCATACGGAGGAGTACGAGGGTCTGCGTGAATTATCCCTGTCCCTTTCCTGCCCGGAAGCTGCACGGATTATCCTGTCCTGCAAAGAGCCGGTGCGTTTTCTGGAGGAGGAGACCGACGAGGAGGATGATTTTGAAGAGTTTGACTTCATGATGTTCTCCCAGCTGGAAGACACGAGAGATGTTTTGTTCCGGATTCTGCAGAACCGCGAACTGCCGCTGCAGGAGCGCATGACGGCGGCAGAGCAGCTCGCAGAACAGTATCAGATCTGTATGGAGGAGCAGCGGGAGTATGATATCGATGACCTGCTTCGGAAGTATGAAAAGCATCTGGAAGAGGGAACCTTAAGCGAGTGCGTGGCGGAGAGCCTTGCGGAAAAAGGTGTGGATGCTGCATCCTTTCATGCATATGACCGCCAGGTGAAGGAACTTGCCGTTCTCCGCGGTCTCGAGCGTCTTCGTCCGGAATGGGATACTGTGCTTGACGGCACAGAAAAAGCGCTGTATCAGAACGGAGAAACCGCTTATCAGGCCATCTGTGAAGAATTCCATCGCACCTGGGGCGCTGCAGGTGAACGCCGTGCAGAGTGGGAAAACATCGGTGAGCAGCTTTTGATGTTTTTCGTCTACACCTATTTCTGCGGCGCCGTCTATGACGATATGGTCTGTTCCAAAATGGAACTCGCGCTGTTCTCTGTCCGTTGGATTCAGGAAATCCTGGTTGCACGGTGGCTGGAAAATGGAAAAACGCTTTCCATGCACGACATCGAGGAGCTTTCCTGGCGCTATGCGCGTGAGGTCGAGCATTCCGATGATAATCTGAATGCGCTTGAGGACTGGCTTTTTGAAACTTATGCACCAGAAGGCTGTGTGCTGGAGGAGGAGTAATCCTGCATCCGATAGACTTACTGCACATTTTCCCTGATGTGTGTTAAGATAGAAGCGTTGTTACAGAAAGAAAAGAGGGAAAATTATGCAGGAAAAACAAAAGAAATGGATTCTGCGCATTGCGCTTTATCTGATTGGAATTATGGTGCTGGCACTCGGTATCACACTGAATACGAAGACGAACCTCGGCGTATCGCCCATCATCTCCATGCCGTACGCCGTGGCACAGATCTTCGGCTATGAAACAGGAACCGCCGTCTTCGTGGCGTATTTGATCTTCATCGTATTACAGATCGTACTGCTGAAAGGAAAATTCCCGCCGTTCCAGCTTCTGCAGGTTGCCGCAAGTTACCTGACGAGCGCCTTTATCACCATCTTCGACCGGATTTTCCCGGCACCTGACCAGATGGGAATGCGGCTTCTCGTTCTTGTCCTTGCCATCATTCTTACGGGAATCGGCGCCGCTGTGACCGTAGACGTCAACATCGTCCCAAACCCGGCCGACGGCCTGGCAAGAGTTCTCGGCGAGCGCTGCGGAAAGAACATGGGTTTCGGAAAAAATCTTTTTGATTTCTCCGCCATCGTCATTTCCCTTGCGATCGGCCTCATCGATGCCGGCCGCCCGGTAGGAATCGGAATCGGCACTGTTATAGCCATGGTCTGCACAGGAAGAGTCATCGCGGCATTCAATCATTTCGCAAAAAAGAAAATAGAAGAAATCACCATCGCCTGAGTGATCCATGCCCCTGTCGAAAAACCTTGAGTTTTCGGTGGGGGTTTGTTATAATAAAAGACAGCGAAAGAAAAATTTTTTGATTTGTCATAAGGCGTTTGTTTGCGTTATGAGAAGTGCGAAGGAGGAAGTGGCAAATGAACTTAGTTATTACGATGAGCCGCCGGTTTGGTACTGGGGCGAGTATTATTGCGAAAGAACTTTCCGAGAGACTGCATATCCCGGTATATGATAAGGACGATGTAGAGCACGGCATGCGTGAAAATGCCTTTGAATCTGAGGCGGATGCGATCCGCGAGCTGGCGAAACAGCCGTGTATTATCATTGGACGGTGTGCTTCGGAGTTTCTGAAAGATAAAAGCAACGTCATCAATATTTATGTCTGCGCGGACAAAGAGGACCGGATCAAACGTATCATGAAGCTGTTTTCCCTGACAAGAGAGGCGGCTGAGGTGATGCTGGAAGAGACAGACAAGCAGCGTGCCGAGTATTATTATAAAAATACCGGAAAGACATGGGGCGATGTCAATAACTACCATATGATCCTGAATACCTCGGATCTTGGCATCGAGAACTGTGCCGATATTCTGATGCGGTATTTTGAAATGAAAGATTATATCTAAGAGATATTTAAAAAGAAATACATAAAAAATCAGGTGCTTCCCGAAAAAGAGAAGCACCTGATTTTTTGTGCGGTTTAGTAAGCCTGATACGTATTGCCATAACTCCGGCTGGAGAAGTAATTCTGTTTCAGAACCAGGAACAGTTCGGCATCGGTTGCATATTTGTACGGATACAGATAGAAAATACCGACAAGATTGCAGGTGATTCCGGAAAGAATATACCATCCGATAAAGGAGAGATCAAGAATAAATGTATTCATCTTTTCACCGTTCATCATTTCACGGCTGATGCGGAATGCTTCTTCGGTCGAAAGTTCCGGGTAGTCGGCGAGAAGATAAGGAACCATGCGGTATTCATAAGCTTTCACAATTCCAGGAATCAGAAGAAGCAGCGACCAGAGGAATATATAAAGATTTTTTAAAAACAGAGTCCACACAGTTTTTCCATAGTAGCCGTTCTGGAATCCGAACAGTATGTTGCCAAGTCCCGCTTTTTCCATCGAGTTTTCAATGAAAAACCTCGAGCCTCCTACCTCAAATGGTGCAAGAACAAAAATACGGATCAGAATAAAGGCAAGACCAATGACAAGAAGTACAATGCCGCTGAAGACAGTAAAAACAAATTTAACCGGTCCAAGCGGGGTGAATTTTTCTGCAAAGGATTCCACATTGAAGTTATCGGAAGAAATCGTAAATCCAGATATACCGACCGAGTTAGTCTGATTGCTGTCATTGTTGGAATTTCCAGAATTAGAAGTACCGCTTCCGACCAGCAGAGTCAGAATCAAGGCGGCTACCACACAGATCCAGTAATTGCGTAAAAATGCGGCTTTTCCGCGGGTTTTCAGTTCCTCTCGAGTCCACATAAAAAAGACCTCCCTCTTAATGTAAGTGTAAACAGCAGACAATTCTGCCAAGTCACGATTATCTTACCATGGGGCAGGTGAAACATCAAGACAGCTTAAGGAAAGTTTAAGAAATTGGCAGAAAGATTAAAGTAGAAATGTGCATTCTTAAATAAAGATTTTACTTGTGAAGCGGGGATGAATGTGCTATAATCTCTCCGGTGCGTCAGAACGCAGCGGGGCCGGGTTTCTCCGGGGTGCGTTCTGAAAAAAAGAAACCTGTACGTTGAATTGACAAAGAGAGCGAGGAATCTACGTGTATCTGACAAAGGACGAGTTTTTGCAGAAATTCGGAATTCTGCCGCAGGAATTTGAGGAAGCAGATATTTCCTGGGAAGAACTGCTGGAAATTGCGGATGATTATGAACGGCGCCGTCCGACGCTGGAAAAGATCCGAAAAGAATTTGTGGCAGAGTTTTTGCAGGACAAGGAAAAAGAGATCGGACTGCAGTCGTACCACAGCCGTCTGAAGGACACCGAACATCTGGTGGAAAAGCTGGTGCGCAAGCGCCTAGAAAATTATGCAAAGTACCGGAAAATGGATTCGACAAGCTATATGCGTTACGTGACAGATCTGATCGGAATCCGGGGACTTTTGCTGTATCGGGAGGACTGGGTAAACTTCCATAAATACATTACGCACTGGTTTAAAAATGATCCGGAGAAATACATCCGTGATTACGGCCGTGACTACGACCAGAACGCATCGGGCTATATGGCAGAGCCGCCGAAAGTCCATACAAGACTTGGCGATTACGCCGACATTTATGTGAACTGGATTCCGGAGGAGAACATTCTGGACCGGAAACATTACCGTGCGGTGCATTACATTGTCGTTTACCGCGGCGTCTACATTGAAATTCAGATTAAGACGCTGTTCGAGGAGGGCTGGGGAGAGATTGACCACAGCATTCTTTACCCGCGGCGCAAGGGAAACGCCATGCTGACAGAGTTTTCCGAGCTGCTGAACCGTCTGGCGGGCATGGGAGATGAGATGGGATCGTTCTACCGCCGTCTCCAGGTTGTGCCGGATGAGAAGTTCCAGAGCAAGGAAACGATCGTGCGCAAGCGTGAATTAAAACCGCAGGTCAAGGCAGCGGTGGAAAAACGCGATCTGAATGAAATTCATACGATGGATGATGCCGTCTGGAGCATACTGAAAGAATAAAACTGCTTTTCAGACATGGGAAAGGATAAAAAATGGATGGAAGAAACACGGGCCGCATGGGCTTCTCTCATGCAGCAGAGGACTCTGCGGAGAATATGATGGCGGCAGTCAAAGCCGGAAAAATCCGAAAACATCTGATGGGAAATACCTCGCCGATCCGCTACGGAACAATGGAAAAACGCGAGATGACCGAATATACCGACTTTGTCCGGACGAAACTCTGCTATGAAATCCTGAATCTGCCCGGGGAGGAAAAATGAATACAATAGAAAAAATATACACAAACTACGACGGACTTCTGGAAGAATTTTCCGAGGAAGTAATCCAGAGCCGTTACGCTGTTTTTTACGAAGAAATCGAGGAATTTGCCAAGAGTCTCGGCATCCGCGAGAAAATCCAGATCAGCGAGTCGCTGTTGAGCCATGCAGTGCTGGACTATTTCACGGATATTTCCCGCCTGAAACATTTTCATCAGGCAAAGCATATCAATTCATTGAAAGTGATCTCCTATGAGACCTACTGGCTGCTGCGGAGAAAACCGATCCAGATCCTGGTGGAGGATGAGACATCGGATGCGATGGCATTTCTGAACGAAAAGTTCGTCTTTTCCCGGATTGCCAAATATCTGATGGGCGACGGAAAACGGGTGATTTTAAGTCCGGAGACGAAAAAAGGCTTTCTGAATTATCTCGATTCGCTGTTTTATTACCTGAAATACCGCAATTACGATGCAGAAATGCTCGAGATGATGCTGATGGGCTTCAAAGCGGGTGTTCTCGTGGCGGATGATTTAAAGGAGCAGGAGTCCTGAAAAACGGGCGGAAGCGGAATACAACAAAATAAGATGAAGATCGAAAGAACCGGACGGGCCGTAAGGCTGCTGTCGGGTTCTTTTTTTGTGCGGTGCTGCATAAAGTGCAGAGAAAACATTGCGATGCATGGACAGAAAACCGTTTAACAATGGAGGGACGGGAACTGCTTTCCTTTGGAACTTTGTACAGGGAGGAATGGATATGGCCACGCTTGAAAAAATCAATGCATTTCTAAAAGCGGTGAATGCAGCCGCCTGGGGACCGCCGCTTCTTTTTCTGCTGCTTGGGACAGGCATTTTTCTGACCATCCAGCTTCGCGCGCTACCCATTCGACGGTTGTTCTTTGCGCTTCGTACAGCATTCGGCCGTGAGGCGAGATACAGCGGGGAGAAAACAGAAGCAGGAGTTTCGCCGTTCGCATCGCTGATGACGGAACTTGCGGCGGAAATCGGGACGGGCAATATCGTGGGGGTTGCCTCCGCAATGGCGCTTGGAGGACCAGGAGCACTGGGATGGATGATGCTGGCGGCGGTTGTGGGACTTGCTTTGAAATTTTCTGAGAGTTTTCTCTCGGTGCAGTACCGGATGCAAAGAAAAGACGGAACATACTGCGGCGGTCCGATGGTGACGCTGACCAGAGCATTTCCGGGGGAGCGGCTGGCGAAGATGCTGGCTGTGTTTTTTGCCGGAAGCACCGTGCTGGTATCTCTCGGAATGGGCAATATGACGCAGGCAAACTCGATTGCGCTGGCGATGCAGGATACGTTTGGCGTGGCAAGAGAAAAAAGCGCGTTGGTGCTGACGATTCTTCTTCTGCTCGTGGTGACAGGCGGACTGCGTTCCATTGCAAAAGCGGCGGAGGTGCTGGTACCGGGAATGGCACTCTTTTATCTGGGCGGGGCAGGAATGGTAATCGGTCTGCACGCCGGAGAGCTTCCGCGGACACTGCTTGCGATAGTACGGGACGCGTTTTCTTTCCGGGCGGTATCGGGAGGAGCGGTGGGTGCGGGAATTTCCCTGCTGCCGCCGGCCTTGCGGTATGGAATTTCCCGCGGTGTGTTTTCGAATGAAGCAGGGCTTGGAGCAGGCGGAATCAGTGCTGCGGCGGCACAGACCGACGATCCCGTGCGGCAGGGGTACATCAGCATGACAGGTGTGTTCGTTGATACCATGGTGATCTGTCTTGTGACCGGCCTTGCCGTTGGAGTGACCGGGGCGGCAGAGGGGATACTGGAGGCGGAAAAAGCGGATGGAGCGGCGATGGTAATTCAGGCCTTTGAAAGTGTGTTCGGACCGGCGGGAGGCTATGTTGTCGCGGTCGGGATTCTGCTGTTCGCATTTGCAACGATGGCCGGCTGGGCATACCAGGGGGAGCAGGCGTTTCTCTGGCTGGTGAAAAAGGATAGCTTCGGAATGGTTTACCGTGTTTTCTTCTGTTTTGCAGCGTTTGCCGGGTGCGTCTGCATGGCAGAAACGGTCTGGAATTTTGCGGAGCTTGCCAATGCCTGCATGGCGGTGCCGAACCTGCTCTGTGTGCTGCGGCTCTGGAAGGAAGTAAAAGAGGAGGCATTCCGGTTTGAAAGCAGGATAAAAAAAGCAGAACAAAAGAAAGATAGAAATACATGAGAAACCGTATTTCCGGTCCTCAGGCAGATTTCGATGCGAGCTGATCGAGAGAGCCGAAAGAATATCCCATTTCTTCCCATTTCGTCAGCAGCTCATCGAGAATCTCCGCGTTGGTGGATGAGGTATTATGAAGCAGGACGATGGCACCGGGATGAATGCGTCCGGTCAACTTTTTGAAAGCCTCCTCGTGGGTCGGCTGCTGATCCTGGTACCAGTCTACATAGGCGAGACTCCAGAAAAACGTCTGGTATCCGAGGTCCTTTGCCATCTGCAGGTTCTGTGTGCTGTATTTTCCCTGCGGCGGCCGGTAAAATTTCACCATTTCCTGGCCGGTGGTTTCCTGATAAAGTGTGGAGACTCGGTTCAGTTCTTCTGAGAAGGCTTCCTGCGTGGAGATTTTGGACATATCCGGGTGCGACCAGGTGTGGTTTCCGACGATATGGCCTTCCGCTGCCATACGTTTGACAAGATCCGGCTGGTCGGAGAGAAAATTGCCGACGACAAAGAACGTTGCGGGAGCCTGATGCTTCTGGAGCGCATCAAGAATCGTTGGTGTGTTGCCGTTTTCATAGCCGCAGTCAAACGTCAGATAGATGATGTTTTCTTCCGGTGAAGCGGCAAACCAGGCGTTGTAGGCGGCAAGCTCTTCGGATGTAGCATTGCCGACGGGAGTCTTCCCTTTTTCCGGGAAGGAGAGCCCCCAGTTTTCGGCAGCAGAGGAGAGGACGGGCATCGAAACGGAAGAAACAGGTGTCTCCGGCGCAGCAGAGAGAAAAACTGGGGCTGCCTTTCGGAGCGCACGGCAGGTAAAGTGGGACAGAACAGAGCCAAAAAGAAAAGCGGAGCAGAAAAAAGCGGCGGCGATACCGGCTTTTTTCAGGATCCGGCGGGAAAGGGGTGAAAGAGAACGCATAAAATCCCCCTCCAGGACTTTTTGAGACAATATATGTATGGATGAAAGAAAACATGCGGCACACATCTGTTTGACTTTACCTGCAATCTATGTCACAATGGAGGTAGAGTGGATGGAAAGGGCAGAGAAAAACAAGATGACAAAATATGAGGTTTTAAAAAAGTACTTCGGTTACGATTCCTTCCGGGAGGGGCAGGAGATGCTGGTGGATGCGCTTCTGAACGGACAGGACGTGCTCGGCATCATGCCGACCGGAGCAGGAAAATCGCTGTGTTATCAGATTCCGGCGCTTCTGCTGCCAGGAATTACCCTGGTGGTATCACCGTTGATTTCTCTGATGAAGGATCAGGTATCGACCCTGAACCAGGCGGGGATTCACGCTGCGTTTCTGAACAGCTCCTTAAGTGCGGCGCAGTACCGGAAGGCACTCGGCTTTGCCATGGAGGGCCGGTACAAGATTATTTATGTCGCCCCGGAACGCCTTCTGACACCGGAATTTTTGTGCGCGGTGCAGTCGATGGAAATTTCGATGATTAGTGTTGATGAGGCACACTGTATTTCCCAGTGGGGTCAGGATTTCCGCCCAAGCTACCTGAAAATCACAGAGTTTGTCGAGCAGCTTCCCGCACGGCCGGTGATCGGTGCCTTTACGGCAACGGCAACAAAAGAGGTACGGGATGATATCGAAGCACTACTGTCTTTGCGTGATCCGGTACGTCTGGTCACAGGCTTTGACCGGAAAAATCTGAAATTTACGGTACAGCAGCCGAAAGATAAATTCGCAGCCGTGGAATCATTCCTTGCAGAGCACGAGGCGGACTGCGGAATTATTTACTGTCTGACCAGAAAAAATGTGGAGGAGGTCTGTGAGAAACTCGAGCAGAAAGGATATTCTGTCACAAGATACCATGCGGGTCTCTCTGACCTGGAACGGAAGGAAAACCAGGAAGATTTTATTTATGACCGGAAGCAGATCATGGTAGCGACAAACGCTTTTGGTATGGGAATCGATAAATCGAATGTGCGGTACGTCATCCATTATAATATGCCGAAAAACATGGAAAGCTATTATCAGGAGGCCGGACGAGCAGGCAGGGACGGCCTTCCGGCGGAATGTATTCTGCTGTACGCGGGACAGGACGTCATCACAAACCAGTTTTTTATCGAAAACATGGCGCAGGAGAGTGAGGATCCCGAGACGACAGCGCTGATCCGTCAGCGGGAGGAGGAACGGCTGAAGAAAATGACGTTTTACTGTTTCACCCATGAGTGCCTCAGAGATTATATCCTGAGGTATTTCGGGGAATACGGTTCCAATTACTGTGGAAACTGTTCCAACTGCCTCTCGGAATTTGAAACGGTGGATGTGACAGCGGCGGCAAAGGCAATCCTTGGCTGTGTGCGGGAATGCCGTCAGCGCTACGGCACGACGGTGATTCTCGATACCCTGCACGGTGCGAATACCGCGAAAATCCGCCAGTACCGCATGGATGAAAACTCCCATTACGGGGAACTGGCAAAAGAGCCGGTCTACCGGCTGCGGCAGATCTTAAATGAACTGCAGGTCCGGGAATATCTCTATGTAACGGCCGACACATACAGCATTGTGCGCCTGTTGCCAAAAGCGGCGGAGCTGCTGGATGAGGACGGCACGATGCTGATGAAGATGGCAAAAGAAGAAAAACGGATTCCGAAAGCCGCAAAAGAGAAGACAAAGACAAAAACCTCGGCAGCGGCAAAGGATCTTTCCAACGAGGAGGCCGCGGTATTCGAAAAACTGCGGGCACTCCGGATGGAGCTTGCAAAGGAGCATAAAGTGCCTCCGTATATTATCTTCTCGGATAAAACACTGATCCAGATGGCGATGGAGAAACCGTCCAACAAAGAGGAAATGCTGGCGGTCTCTGGTGTCGGCGAGAGCAAATTTGAAAAGTACGGGGAACCGTTTCTTGCATGTCTTGCAGAAAGATAAAACAAGTCGTGTAAAAAAAACGGGAAAACAACAGGAAAGGAAGAATACGCTTATGAAAAAAGAAAACGCAGTTATTTTTGGAGTGACCGGTGTTGTAGTTGCCGCCGTGCTGATTGGAGGCGGAATCTATATGAAAACGGAACGGGACCGAAATCTGAATGCAGATACAGCAAGTACTGCAGCGGACAGCAATAGGGCAGAAGAAGTACAGAAAGCCGTATTTCTTGCAGAAGATTCCGGGTTATGGTACCTGGGAGATCTGGAACACGGAAACATCTATGTGACACATACACCGTCCGACACACTTTACGATGAAAATGGAAATGCTATTGATCCGTCCGAGATCAAAAAAGGAGATTTTCTTCAAGTGGAGGGCGACGGTATTATGCTGAACTCCTATCCGGGACAATATCCGGGTATCAGCCGTATTATGAGAATCAGCGGCGGTACGGAGGCGGATGCAGAAAAATTCGATGAGGAACTTTCCCAGATTCTGCCGGAAAAGGATCCATCGGAAATTCCGTTTCTGAATCTGTGCTACACACAGCCAAATGCCCAGGTGACAGCTATGGCAACACAGGGAGGTTATACCTGGTCTTATGTTGATGAGGACGGCAATGGTCAGAACGTCGTTGCGGACAGTGCGTTCATTCTGGAATGGACGGAACTGAGTGATCTGCATACAGCAAATGACGAAGGAAAAACCGATCTGGAGCTTGTCTTCTCGGAGGAGCCGGATTCTGTCACAGCAGAAAGATGGCCGGCCGAAGACCGGGGGCAGAACTTTGGCAATGGTTACCCGGAGGGAGAAAGCGTTTCTGTGGAGCATGCGGAGAGCTGGAGCATTCCGGGAGCCGAGGCCGGCTACATCTACGAAGTGGACGCGGTATTCGAAAATGGAACCGTGTCATACGGATTTGAAGTGAAAAAGTAAAAAAAGACTTTCTTTTTCCGTGACATTATGCTATTTTTACTGTGAAAACAGAAAAATGCAATGTGCCATACGGCATAAGCAGCTGACTTTTCAAAAATCAGAATCCGTTTGACCGGAGGATGCGAGGAGGAATTTGTATGAAGTTAATTGTTGCTGTATTACGGAAAGAGGACGAGGCAGACACCATTGCCGAGTTGAACAAAAAAGGCTTTTTTGTGACGGAGCTTGCCACGACCGGCGGTTTCCTGAAGGAGAAGAACACAACACTGCTGATCGGAACCGATGATCATAAGCTCGACGCTGTGCTTGCGATCTTAAAACAGGAAGCAGGGCTTCGGAAAACAGTTACCTATGCGGCCACCCCGATGGAAAGCGGAAACTTCTGCCCGGGCGGAAATTACTCTGTTCCGATTGATACCCAGACAGGAGGCTGTACTGTGTTTGTGCTGAACATGGAACAGCTGGAAAAATTCTAAGACTCTAAAAATTTTTAAATTCCGGCATATGATCCCGGTAGTGGAGCGGCAGATGCGTACGCTGACAGTCGGGATTGGAACGCTCTTTGATGGCAATTGCGGTGAAAAATCCTTTCCAGAGTTCTTCGTAAGGGTCCGAAGTGGATTCCGTGAGGGAAAGGCGTTCTATTTCATCCGGAGAAAGACGGGTCAGATAAAAGGGCCGGTCAGCGGGATGCACGACGGCAAGCTGCCGGTTATCATCGAGAATCATCCAGTTTTCTGAGGGAAGCCGGTCAGAAAAATGGGGAGCGACCAGGGTCAGCACATTGGCTTTCGGGGAAATATGCGAGACCAGGATCGGAAAACCGGAGGAAATATTTGCAAAACGGATAAATTCCCGGAACGAATGCGCTTCATTTGTGACCTGACGGGAAACTTCAAAAGCGTGGAATACCGCCGGTTCCTGCAGCATATGCAGGGTATCCTTTCCATAGGAAAAGCCGTAGAGCAGAAAACGATAAATGATGTCGGGAGCGTCGCTTCTCTCGGACATTGCACAGAGATAGACGAGCCGCCAGGCTGCTGCGCCGATCTTCTTTTGAATGGATCGCGTGACGCTGGCGGCTTTTTCTGTGTCCGGCTCAACATGGCAGTAATCGCAGAACAGCTCCAGATTGCCGACTGGTTCCGTCATCAGCCGTACATTGCGGTAGCCGAGACGGGAATTCCAGGCTTCATAGATGCAGGTCAGGATCGACGCAAGATCCGGGCTGCAGGTGTAAACAGTCATAATAAAATCCTTTCTGAAATCAATTGATACAGACAACAGCCTTCTGCAAAAAGCGCAGATACAGCAAAAAGGCTTTTCCGTGAGAAGAACGCCCGGGATTATATATGCCCAGGTACGGCAGCATCAAACAGAGAAAGCTGCTGATACTGTTCCGGATGGGAAACCTCCCAGTTGGAGGCGGCTTCCTCTCCCGTGAGCTGCCGGGTCAGAAACTGCTGTTCCAGCCGCATGTGATACATCATTTTTCCCTCGCAGGTGATAAAATATTTGGCGCGTTTCAGCACCACACCGATCTTTTTCAGATGATCAAATGAAAGATGGGAGCTTCTGCGGCTCTTTACAATCCGCATGGCCGATTTCGGCCCGATGCCGGGAACGCGCAGAAGGTCGGCATACTCAGCCGTGTTGATCTCCACCGGAAACAGCTCCATATGGCGCAGCGCCCAGTCGCATTTCGGGTCGAGCTGTGCATGAAAGTTCGGGTGGGCTTCATCGAGCAGTTCATCCGCCTGAAAACCGTAGAAGCGGAGCAGCCAGTCTGCCTGATAAAGGCGGTGTTCCCGAAGAAGCGGCGGCTTGGTTTCACGTGAGGGCAGGGCGGAATCCTCGTTGACCGGAATGTAGGCGGAGTAAAAGACGCGCTTCAGGTCATACTGCTGGTAGAGAAGCTGTGAGGTGGAGAGAAGCTGGTAATCGTTTTCCTTTGTCGCACCGATGATCATCTGCGTGCTCTGGCCGGCAGGAACGAAGGGAGCAGAGCGTTCCTTTTCCGGCAGTGACCGCGCGGAGGAGGAAGAGATCCAGCCCAGATCGGCAGCGGAGGCGGAAATCTGCTTTCGTGTATCGAAAATGGAGTGGGAGAGATAGCGGTTTCCCGAGGAACGCTCTAAAAAAGCGCTTTTCCCTGCGGTCAGCCGGTAATCTACAATACCGGACTGGATCTGGCGCATGGGTTTTAAAATCGCTTTCTGTGTCTTCTGCGGGGCCAGTTTCTGCAGCCCTTCTCCGGTCGGGAGTTCCAGATTGACGCTCATGCGGTCGGCGAGATAGCCGGTCTTTTCGATCAGCTCGGCGGGTGCGCCCGGGATAGCTTTGACGTGGATGTAGCCGTTAAAGCGGTAACGATTACGTAAAAGATGCAGAGTGCGGTACATGAGCTCCATCGTATGGGCAGGATTTTTGCAGACGGCGGAACTTAAAAAGAGTCCCTCAATATAGTTTCGGCGATAAAATTCCGTGACGAGTGTACAGACCTCCTCCGGTGTAAACGTGGCGCGCTGCCGGTCATTCCCGGCGCGGTTGACGCAGTATTTACAGTCGTAGATACAGTCGTTGCTCTGCAGAATTTTCAACAGAGAGATACAGCGTCCGTCGGAAGAAAAGCTGTGGCAGATACCGCAGGAGACCGAATTGCCGAGATGTCCCTGTTTTCCGGCACGGTTCACACCGCTGGAAGTGCACGCAACGTCGTATTTGGCCGCGTCAGCGAGAAGATTCAGCTTCTCGGAGAGAGAAAGTGTTTGTGATGATAACTGCATGGCAGAAAAATTCCTTTCTATGTCCAAATGAATACGAATAAAAGTAAAACAATAAGATAACAGGTATTTTATAAAAAGAACAACTGTTCGATAAAAGAAGTGTAACACAAATCGAACGAATGTTCAAGAGGAAAAATGAAAATAGTACAAGAAAATACTGGAAGAAAAGAAACAGAATTCGATCCGGAAAAACGTGAACAGGAAACAGCAGGGAAAATTTCTGTTAGAAAAAAGTTATACAAAAACAGCCGCACAGATCGGAAAAACAAATCTGTGCGGCTGTAAGCCAAATTTTATGGAATTGAAACGGAAGCAGAGCCGTTTACGCCAAAAGCGCCCCAATTGCCCCGAATACGCCGGAACTTGCAAGCAGCATGATGACGCTTGCAAGGAGAACACCGCCCATGATGGCGAGAACGCTGGTCTTAAAGTCCATATCGAGGATACTTGCGGCCAGTGTGCCGGTCCATGCGCCGGTTCCCGGGAGCGGAATGCCGACGAAGAGCAGCAGGGCGAGCGGAAGTCCGCGGCCGGCTTTTGCTTTCAGTTTTTCCCCGCCTTTTTCGCCTTTTTCCAGACACCAGGTGAAGAACTTTCCGATATACTTTTTATCACATCCCCAGACAAGAACCTTTCGAGCGAACAGGAAAATAATCGGAACCGGAAGCATATTTCCGATGACGGCGATCAGATAGGCCGGAAGCGTCGGAATATGGAAAGCTACCGCGTACGGAATCGCACCACGCAGCTCGATGAGCGGAACCATGGAAATCAAAAATACAATCAGATATTTGGTAATCATATACACCTCTCGTTTTTTACAAAGTGTTATCGTTTCTTAGTGCAACGCTCTTATTGTAGCGTGATGCCCGTCATTTGTCCAGTATAAAAAGAAAGAAAAGAGCGGGAGTAAAAGAAATCTTAAGAATTTCTGTATTTTTGTATAATTTTATAACCTTCAAAATTTGAATTTTAGAAAACGGTATGTTAGAATGAAGTGTACTGTTTGCAAAAGAACAGCAGAGATGCCCCCAATGACAGGGGGCGTGGACTGAAATAACAAACGAGGAGGACCCACCTATGATTGCACTGATTGATTATGATGCCGGAAATATAAAAAGCGTGGAAAAAGCCTTTCAAAGCCTTGGAAAAGAGGTTGTACTGACCAGGGATCCAGACGTGTTAAAACGCGCAGATCACGTCGTTCTGCCGGGTGTCGGCAGCTTTGGAGATGCGATGGAAAATCTGAACCGCTATCATCTGGTGCCGGTTATTCATGAAATCGTAGAAAAAGGGACTCCGTTTCTTGGAATCTGTCTCGGGCTTCAGGTTCTGTTTGAACGCAGCGAAGAGAGTCCGGGTGTCGCAGGACTTGGATTGTTAAAAGGAGAGATTCTCCGGATTCCGGATAAAGAGGGCTTAAAAATTCCACACATGGGATGGAACTCCCTCCATTTACAGAAGGAAGGAAGATTATTCAAGGGCATCCCACAGGAATCATATGTTTACTTTGTCCATTCCTACTATCTGAAAGCAGAAGAGGAGGAAATTGTAAAAGCAACGACAGAGTACAGTACACACATCCATGCATCCGTGGAAAAAGGAAATCTGTTCGCCTGCCAGTTCCACCCGGAAAAGAGTTCAGATCTTGGACTTGCCATTCTGAAAAACTTTGCGGAAATTGGAGAGGAGGACTAAGCGATGTTTACAAAACGAATTATCCCATGCCTGGATGTAAAAAACGGAAGAGTCGTAAAAGGCGTTAATTTCGTCGATTTAAAAGATGCCGGAGACCCGGTGGAGATTGCAAAAGCGTACGACAAGGCAGGAGCCGATGAAGTTGTGTTCCTTGATATCACAGCCTCCTCCGACCAGAGAGGAACCGTTGTCGATATGGTGCGGAAGGTAGCGGCAAACGTTTTTATTCCGTTCACTGTCGGCGGAGGAATCCGCACTGTGGACGATTTCAAGATGCTGCTCCGAGAGGGGGCCGATAAAATTTCGATTAATTCCTCCGCGATCAACAATCCGCAGCTCATTGGCGATGCGGCGCAGAAATTTGGCAGCCAGTGCGTGGTCGTTGCGATCGATGCGAAGAAGAGAGCTGACGGAAGCGGCTGGAATATCTACAAAAACGGCGGCCGGATCGATGTCGGCATCGACGCCGTCGAGTGGGCGAAAAAAGCCGAGAGCCTCGGAGCCGGAGAAATTCTGCTCACCAGCATGGACTGCGACGGAACAAAGGCGGGATACGATATCGAGCTGACAAGAACGATCGCAGAGAGCGTCGGCATCCCGGTCATCGCATCCGGCGGCGCAGGAACGCTGGAGCATTTTTATGATGCCTTAACCGAAGGAAAAGCCGATGCAGCCCTCGCCGCATCCCTGTTCCACTACAAAGAACTGGAAATTCGTGAAGTCAAAGAATATCTGGCAGGCCGTAATGTGCCGGTCCGCCTGTAAAAGGAAGGAGAAAACGATATGCCGCCTCTTAGCGGAAGCTGGGCAAATGCCCTGAAGGGAGAATTCTCCAAAGACTACTATAAAAAACTGTTTCAGACGGTGGGTGCGGAGTATAAAACTCACACCATTTATCCACCGGCTGATGATATTTTCAATGCGTTCCACTTTACCCCGCTCGAGCAGGTAAAAGTGGTCATCCTGGGCCAGGATCCGTACCATGAGCCGGGACAGGCGCACGGGCTCTGCTTTTCTGTAAAACCGGAGGTAAGTATTCCGCCGTCCCTGGTCAACATTTACAAGGAACTTGAGGACGATCTGGGATGCTATATCCCGAACAACGGATATCTCGAAAAATGGGCACGGCAGGGTGTTTTAATGCTGAACACGGTGCTGACTGTACGTGCGCATCAGGCAAATTCCCACAAGGAAATCGGCTGGGAACAGTTTACCGATGCAGCGATCAAGGTACTCGCAGAGCAGGATCGACCGATGGTCTTTATCCTCTGGGGCCGTCCGGCGCAGCGGAAAAAAGAGATGATCCACAATCCAAAGCATCTGGTGCTGATGTCCGCTCATCCGAGTCCGCTCTCTGCATACCGTGGATTTTTCGGCAGCCATCCGTTTTCCAGAACAAACGAATATCTGGAAGAAAACGGTCTTGCGCCGATTGACTGGCAGATCGAAAATGTAATACGGGAGCAAAAGCATGAGTAAAAAGAAAAATACATTATTGAGAAATACTTCTATTTTAATGGCGGCAACGATTATCTCACGTGTGATCGGTCTTTTATACCGGTCACCGCTCGGCGAAACGATTGGAAATGAGGGACTTGGCTATTACAGTACGGCGAGTAATCTGTATACGATTCTGCTTCTGATCTCCTCCTATAGTATTCCGATGGCAGTGTCAAAAATCGTATCCGAACGTCTGGCATTAAAAGAGTACCGAAATGCACATCGCGTGTTCCACGGTGCCCTTCTTTACGCCGTGATCGTAGGTGGAGTTGCTGCACTGGTGGCATTCTTTGGCGGGAAATTCCTTCTGCCGTATAACCAGCAGAATGCACTCCTCGCCCTGCGTGTATTGGCGCCGACGATCTTTTTCTCGGCTGTTCTCGGCGTTCTGCGTGGCTATTTCCAGGCCCACAGCACGATGATGCCGACCTCAATTTCACAGATCATCGAGCAGGTATTCAACGCCGCATTCAGTATTGGCGCCGCCTGGTTCTTCATCCAGCAGTTCGCGACAAACGATACCGAACATGCCAAATTCGGTGCCGCCGGCGGAACCCTCGGAACAGGAGCCGGTGTCCTGGCAGGCCTTTGCTTTATGCTGATCGTTTACGGGGTAAATCGGAAAACGATTCTGCGAAAGGTGGCCAGAGATACACGTCACCGTGAAGAATCCTACCGTGAAATTTTTCAGGTACTTTTTCTGATGGTAACGCCGGTCATTTTCACGACATTCATTTACAACTGCAACGCTTACCTGGACAACTATCTGTTCTTTACCATCCTCGGATGGCACGGCGAAAACCAGAAAGCGCTGAACGCTGCATACGGCGAGTTTTCCAACTATTACGTTACGCTGATTAATGTTCCGCTTGCCATGGCGAGTGCATCCGCATCTGCGATGATGCCGGAGGTGTCTTCCTGTTATGCAACCGGTGACCTTGACGAGGCAAACGACAAAATTCTGGAAACGATCCGCCTGACCATGTTTATTTCCATTCCGGCTGCCGTCGGCCTTGGAGTCCTGGCATTCCCGATTACAGGCGTTTTGTTCCCGTCAAGTTCGAGCCTTTCCGGCAAACTGCTGATGATGGGTGCCGTATCGGTTGTCTTTTCTGCACTGTCTACCATTACCAACAGTGTCCTGCAGTCGATCGGGCAGCAGAAGAAAGCCTTGCACAATGCAGCAATTTCCCTTGGAATGGATCTCGTCGTCCTGGCGCTGATCCTTGCAGTTTTCCCAAAGACAAACATTTATGCCGTTGTCTTTGCAGGAATCCTGTTCTCCCTTAGCATGTGCGTATTGAATAACCTTTCGATCCGCAAACACCTGAATTTCCGCAATGAGTTCAAAAATACCTATGTAAAACCATTGATCGCAGCAGCTATTATGGGTGTTGTAACCTGGATTGTTTATTATGGTCTGTTCGCCATTACGAAGCGTCCATCGATCAGTATGCTGGCCGCAATTCTGATCGCAATCGTCGTATATCTGATTGCTTTTGTGGTTGTAACCGGTACGACGGAAGCAGAAATGCGCCGTATGCCGATGGGAACGAAGCTGGTAAAGGTTCTCCGCATCCTGCGGATTTACCGCTGAAAACAGAAGAGAAAATCCTGCTTTGCGGGATTCTCCGCCTGCGGCGGGCCGCTTTAGCGATAGAATTCCCCGCCGCCGCAGTGCGATCCTGCCCGGAGGGCTTATAACGGGGAATGTCAACGAAATTTCCTGTTATGTAAAAAAAGCTCCTGTCCGGAAAACAGAAAAAACTGTTTTCCGGACAGGAGCTTTTTTAAATATCGGAATAGAAAAATCAGTATGTAACTTCTTATGCGTCTTTCTCTCCGCCAGATTCCTGTTTCAGATTCTTATTTGCGGTAGAAAGCATCAGCTTAATACGGTTCAGCTGGTTCACCTCCGAAGCGCCTGGATCGTAGTCAACGGCCACGATATTTGCCTTCGGATACTCCTTGCGGATCGCCTTAATAACACCTTTACCGACAATATGATTCGGCAGGCACGCAAACGGCTGGATGCAGACGATATTGTAAACGTCGCTGTGAATCAGCTCCATCATCTCGCCTGTCAGGAACCATCCCTCACCTGTCTGGTTACCGCAGGAAACAATCGGAGAAGCATACTTCGCCAGATCCCGTACATCAGCCGGCGGATCAAAGTGTTCGCTCTTCTTGAACTCTGCAACTGCCGCGCTCCGCAGCCAGTTGATCAGCTTAATGCCCGTATTTCCGAGCATCGAAGAGCTCTTCTTGAATCCAAGGTGCTCTACCTTGAAATTCGTATTGTAGAAGCAATAGCAGAAGAAATCGATCAGATCCGGCACAACCGGCTCGGCGCCTTCGCTTTCGAGAAGCTCCGCCAGATGGTTATTGGCCGCCGGAAGGAACTTAACCAGAATCTCGCCGACAATACCGACACGCGGTTTTTTCTCGTTCGTAATCGGAATATGGTCAAAGTCGCGGATCATCGTGCGGCAGATCTGTTTAAACCGGGTATGGCTCAGGTGTTTGGAAGAAATGAAATCAATACAGATTTTCTCCCATTTTTTGTGAATCCGGTCTGTCGTTCCCTTCTTCTGCTCATAAGGACGCATCCGGTAGATACATTTCATCATGATATCACCGAACTCCGCTGCATAGCAGAGACGAATCGCAAGATCCGGTGTAATCTTAAAGCCCGGATTTTCTTCCAGACCGCTTAAGTTAATCGAGATGACCGGAATCTGCGTCATATCGGCCTTCTCCAGTGCACGGCGAATAAATCCGATATAGTTTGATGCACGGCAGCCGCCGCCGGTCTGGCTCATGATGACGGCTACTTTATTCAGGTCATACTTGCCGGAGAGCAGAGCCTGCATAATCTGTCCGACTACCATCAGAGACGGATAGCAGGCATCGTTATTTACGTATTTCAGGCCGACATCAACCGCCTCTTTGTTGTCATTTGGAAGCACTTCCAGATGGTATCCGGCAGCATTGAATGCAGGCTGCAGAATCGAGAAGTGGATCGGTGACATCTGCGGGCAGAGGATCGTGTAATCTTTGCGCATCTCTTTTGTGAAGACCGGCTTCTGGATCGAGGATGGAACAATTTCACGTACCGCCTGTTTGCGGTCATGTGCACGCAGAGCGGCGAGCAGAGAACGGACACGGATTCTGGCAGCGCCGAGGTTGTTGACCTCATCGATCTTCAGGCAGGTATAAATTTTACCGCTTCTGGTCAGAATTTCGTAAACCTGATCGGTTGTAACGGCATCCAGACCGCAGCCGAACGAGTTCAGCTGGATCAGGTCAAGATCATCGCGTGTCTTTACGTAGTTTGCAGCCGCATACAGACGGGTGTGATACATCCACTGGTCATTGACACGAAGCGGGCGCTCGAGCGGTGCAAGATGGGAAACAGAGTCCTCTGTTAAAACGCACAGACCGTAGGAGTTAATCATATCCGGAATACCATGATGAATTTCCGGATCGATGTGGTACGGTCTTCCGGCAAGCACGATACCTCTGCGGCCGGTTTCTTTCATATACTGCAGCGTCTCTTCCCCTTTTTTCTGCATATCACGTCTTGCAGCGGCGAGCTCCTCCCATCCGGCATGGACAGCGGCGCGGACCTCATCCTCCGGCAGGCCGGAAAATTCTTTTGCCAGGCCGTCGGCGAGAACCTTTTCACTCGTAAATGCGAGGAACGGATTGCGGAATGTGATGGAGTCGTCCTGGAGCTCATCCACGTTGTTTTTGATGTTCTCCGCGTAGGAAGTAACGATCGGGCAGTTATAGTGGTTGATGGCCTCCGGGAACTCGGTACGCTCGTACGGGATACACGGATAGAAGATGAATTTTACGCCGTGGCGTAAGAGCCAGGTCACATGGCCGTGAGCCAGTTTCGCCGGGTAACACTCGGATTCACTCGGGATCGATTCGATGCCGAGCTCATAAATCTTGCGGCTTGAAGTCGGGGAGAGTACCACGCGGTATTTCAGCTGCGTGAAGAAGGTGTACCAGAACGGATAGTTCTCGAACATATTGAGGACTCTCGGAATGCCGACCTCTCCGCGGATTGCTTCATCCTGCGGCAGCGGCTGGTAGCCGAAGATTCGTTTGTATTTGTATTCGAACAGGTTCGGAATATGATCCTTGTTTTTCTCTTTTCCGATACCGCGCTCGCAGCGGTTTCCGCTGATGTACTGACGGCCGCCGGAGAATTTGTTGATGGTCAGACGGCAGCTGTTCGTACAGCCCTTGCAGTTTGCCATCGTAGTCGAGTATTTCAGTTCATTGATCTTTTCGATGGAGAGCATCGTAGTCTCCTGATCTGCCGAATAGCGCTCTCTTGCGATCAGCGCCGCACCGAACGCACCCATAATGCCGGCGATGTCCGGGCGGATGGCTTCGCAGTTGGCGATCCGCTCAAAGCTTCGAAGAACGGCATCGTTGTAGAACGTACCGCCCTGTACAACGATGTGGCGTCCCAGCTCGGTGGCATCGGAAACTTTAATTACCTTATATAATGCGTTTTTGATGACGGAGCAGGCAAGTCCGGCGGAAATATCAGCAACGGATGCGCCTTCTTTCTGTGCCTGTTTTACCTTGGAATTCATAAATACGGTACAGCGGGTACCAAGATCGATCGGGTGTTTTGCGAACAGTGCTTCGTGTGCAAAATCCTGTACACTGTAGTTCAGGGACTGCGCGAAGGTTTCGATAAAGGAACCGCAGCCGGAGGAACATGCTTCATTGAGCTGTACGCTGTCTACAGTGCCGTTTTTGATCTTGATACATTTCATATCCTGACCGCCGATGTCGAGAATACAGTCGACTTCCGGATCGAAGAATGCTGCGGCATAGTAATGAGAAATCGTTTCAACCTCACCCTCGTCCAGCATCAGCGCAGCTTTGATGAGTGCTTCGCCGTAACCGGTGGAACAGGACCAGGCGATCTGTGCGGAATCCGGCAGTTTGGAGTAGATTTCCTGGATCGCGCGGATCGAGGTGCCGAGCGGATTTCCGTGGTTGTTGCTGTAGAAGGAATACAGAAGAGCGCCATCCTCACCAACGAGTGCAGCTTTTGTGGTTGTGGAACCGGCATCGATTCCGAGATAGCAGTTTCCTTCGTAAGTGGAAAGATCAGCCGTTACAACATTGTTGACGCTCTGGCGGGCCAGGAATGCATCGTACTCCTCCTGGTCTTTAAACAGCGGTTCGAGACGGGCAACCTCAAAATCGATGGCTACTTTTTCTTCGAGCCGTTTTTTCAGCGCGAGAAGAGAAACCTCGGTCTTTCCCTCTGCATTCATTGCAGAACCGATGGCTGCAAACAGATGAGAGTTGTTCGGCACGATCGCGTGCTCGTCATCCAGCTTTAAGGTACGGACGAACGCTGTCTTTAATTCCGAGAGGAAGTGCAGCGGGCCGCCAAGGAAGGCAACGTGGCCGCGGATTGGTTTACCGCAGGCAAGACCGGAAATGGTCTGGTTGACGACTGCCTGGAAAATAGAAGCGGCAAGATCCTCTTTTGTTGCACCGTCGTTGATGAGCGGCTGGATATCCGTTTTTGCGAATACACCGCAGCGGGCAGCGATCGGGTAGATGGCCTGGTAATGTTTCGCATACTCATTCAGGCCGGTTGCATCGGTCTGCAGAAGAGAAGCCATCTGGTCGATGAACGAACCGGTACCGCCGGCGCAGATACCGTTCATACGCTGTTCGACATTGCCGCCTTCAAAATAGATGATTTTGGCATCCTCGCCGCCGAGCTCGATGGCAACGTCGGTCTGCGGAGCCAGCGCTTTTAACGATGTGGAAACTGCGATAACCTCCTGCGTGAATGGAATGCCAAGATGGTTGGCAAGCGCGAGTCCGCCGGAACCGGTGATGACCGGCTGCAGGGTCAGTTCGCCCAGTTTTTCGTGGGCTTCCCCGAGCAGATGGGCAAGTGTTTCCTGGATGTTTGCAAAATGGCGCTCGTAATCGGCAAAGAGAAGCTGGTTCTCTTCGTCGAGGATCGCAATTTTAACAGTAGTGGAACCGATGTCGATTCCAAGAGTATATTTTTTATCAGTCATGAATCAAACTCCTTTTATAATAAGAAACAATCTCAACACATTATACGACAAAAAATAAGGAAATACAATTGGAAAAAAGGCGATGTCTTATGAAAAAAGTATAAAGTCCTTGTGAAAAATGGAGAAAGCGGGAAAGAAAAAAGAGAGAAAAAAGAAAATTCAGGCATTGTCAAAAACAGATTTTGCCTGTATACTAAAAATAGTATGCCCTGCATGAAAACAGGAGGCAGGGATCATTGAGAAAGGATGAAAAGCGTTATGTATAAAATTCTGAAAATGGAAGGAAGAGCGAAGCGCGCCCATATGGAAACCGTGCACGGCAATATCGAGACGCCGGTATTCATGAATGTCGGAACTGCAGCAGCAATCAAGGGAGCTGTTTCCACCGAAGATCTCCAGCAGATCGGCACGCAGGTAGAACTTTCCAATACGTATCACCTCCATGTGCGCCCGGGAGATGAAGTCGTAAAGAAGATGGGCGGACTCCACAAATTCATGGTCTGGGACAAACCGATCCTGACCGATTCCGGCGGATTCCAGGTGTTTTCTCTGGCAGGCCTTCGGAAAATCAAGGAGGAGGGTGTCTATTTCCACTCGCACGTAGATGGAAGAAAGATCTTTATGGGACCGGAGGAGAGTATGCAGATCCAGTCCAACCTGGCTTCAACCATCGCGATGGCTTTCGACGAGTGCCCGTCTAGTGTGGCAGAGCGCCGTTATGTGCAAAACTCTGTCGACCGCACGGCGAGATGGCTGCAGCGATGCAAAAATAAGATGCAGGAGCTGAACCAGCGGGAAGACACGATCAACAAACATCAGCTTCTGTTCGGAATCAACCAGGGTGCGATTTATGAGGATATCCGCATTGACCATGCAAAACGGATTTCCGAGATGGATCTCGATGGCTATGCGGTCGGCGGCCTGGCAGTAGGAGAGAGCCACGAGGAGATGTACCATATTCTCGACGAAGTCGTTCCGTACCTGCCGAAAGACAAACCGACGTATCTGATGGGCGTTGGAACGCCGGCAAATATCCTCGAGGGCGTAGAGCGCGGCATCGATTTCTTCGACTGCGTATATCCGAGCCGGAACGGACGCCACGGCCACGTTTACACAAACCATGGAAAAATGAATCTGTTCAACCAGAAATACGAGCTGGATCCGCGCCCGATCGAGGAAGGCTGCCAGTGCCCGGCGTGCCGTCACTACAGCAGAGCCTACATCCGTCATCTGCTGAAAGCAAAAGAGATGCTCGGCATGCGGCTCTGTGTTCTGCACAACCTGTATTTCTACAACAATATGATGACAGAAATCCGGACTGCACTGGACGAGGGCAATTTTGCTTCCTACAAACGGGCAAAACTCGCAGGATTTGAGGAATACGACAAAAAGTAATCGGGAAAGTATGAAATCTTTGGAAAATATCCGAAAAAGACTTGCCCATCGGTTCCAGATTGTGTATTATGATAGGTGTGTCGAAAGAACGGGATGTACTCTCGAATAACAGGAGGAAAGAAAATGTTTTTAGCAACAACAACAGCAGCAAACAGCGGTGTGATGAGCACTGGTATGTTAATTATGTGGCTGGTCATCATGTTCGGTATGATGTATTTCTTAATGATCCGCCCGCAGAAGAAAGAGCAGAAAAAACTGCAGGCAATGCTGAATGACCTCGCAGTCGGCGATGCAGTCATCACAACAAGCGGTTTCTACGGCGTAGTCATCGATATCACAGACGACGATGTCATCGTAGAGTTCGGAAACAACAAAAACTGCCGTATCCCGATGCGCAAAACAGCCATCACAGAGGTTGAAAAACCGGAGACAGCAGTCGTTGAAGAGAAAACAGAAAAGAAAAAATAATTTCACACGGCGAAAAGCCAGGAAAAACGCAGGTATTCAAAAAGAACGAATGCCTGCGTTTTTTTCGCCCCCGAAACTTCTTCGGCGGAACACGGCGAAAACGGGGAAAAATGCCGCGTATTTTTCTTCTAAATGGAAAAAAAGCAAAAAGATTATTGCGTTTCGTCCGATGCAAAGAAATTTCGTGTTGAAATTACCGGAAAAATGGCGTATAATTTAGAAATGCTATAGACGCAGAGAAAATAGAACGGTTTTTCAGCCGGAAGAAAAGAGGGAGAAAGATATGGAATACCGTATTGGATTAATTCACGGTGACGGAATCGGACCGGAAATTGTAAAGGAAGCAAAAAAAGTTCTGGACGCTGTCTGCGAGAAATATGGACATAAGTTTGAATATACCAACCTTCTGCTGGGCGGAGCCTCCATTGATGTGCACGGCGTGCCGCTGACAGATGAAACCATAGAAGAAGCAAAGAAATGCGACGCTGTCCTGATGGGATCCATCGGAGGAGATGCAAAAACATCCTCATGGTACAAATTAAGCCCGGACAAGCGCCCGGAGGCAGGACTCTTAAAAATCCGGAAATCGTTAGGCCTGTTTGCAAACCTGCGTCCGGCTTACCTGTATCAGGAATTGAAGGATGCCTGCCCGTTAAAAGAAGAGATCATCGGCGAGGGCTTCGACATGCTGATTATGCGTGAGCTGACTGGCGGCCTGTACTTTGGAGAGCGCAGCACTGTAGAAGAAAACGGCATCCGGAAAGCAACCGATACGCTGACCTACAGCGAGACCGAAATCCGCCGCATTGCAATCCGTGCATTCGACATCGCCATGAAGAGAAAGAAAAAAGTAACGAGCGTAGATAAAGCAAACGTTCTCGATTCCTCCCGTCTGTGGAGATCCGTGGTAGAGGATGTTGCAAAAGATTACCCGGAAGTTACCTTAGAGCATATGCTGGTCGACAACTGTGCGATGCAGATCGTCCACAATCCGTGCCAGTTTGACGTCGTTCTGACCGAGAACATGTTCGGAGATATTCTTTCCGATGAGGCAAGTATGGTAGCAGGCTCGATCGGAATGCTTTCTTCCGCCAGCCTGAACGAGACAAAATTTGGTCTGTACGAGCCAAGCCACGGCTCTGCACCGGACATCGCAGGAAAGAACATCGCAAACCCGATTGCAACGGTTCTGTCCGCAGCCATGATGCTCCGCTATTCCCTGGATCTCGATCAGGAGGCAGAGGCAGTCGAAAATGCTGTACAGAAAATTTTAAAAGACGGATACCGCACCGTAGACATTATGTCTGAGGGATGTACCCAGGTATCTACATCCGAAATGGGAGATCTGCTGGTAAAAGCACTGGCATAAAACTGTAAGATAAGAAAAGAGGAAAAAATCATGAGAAGTGATGCTGTAAAAAAAGGAATCGCACAGGCGCCACAGCGTTCTCTGATGCGTGCGCTGGGTCTGACCGAAGAAGAAATGAAAAAACCGCTCGTAGGAATTGTAAGCTCCTACAATGAGATCGTACCGGGTCATATGAACCTGGATAAAATTACAGAAGCTGTAAAAATGGGCGTTGCCATGGCAGGCGGAACACCGATCGTGTTCCCGGCCATTGCAGTCTGTGACGGTATTGCCATGGGCCACATCGGAATGAAATATTCCCTCGTTACCCGTGACCTGATCGCCGATTCCACCGAGTGTATGGCAATGGCTCACCAGTTTGATGCACTGGTATGTATCCCGAACTGTGATAAGAACGTACCTGGCCTTTTGATGGCAGCAGCAAGAGTCAATGTTCCGACCGTATTTGTCAGCGGCGGTCCGATGCTTGCCGGCCATGTAAAAGGTGAGAAGAGAAGTCTTTCCAGCATGTTCGAGGCGGTTGGATCCTACGCAGCCGGAACTATGACAGAGGAAGATGTTTATGATTTTGAGTGCAATGCATGCCCGACCTGCGGTTCCTGCTCCGGTATGTACACGGCAAACAGCATGAACTGTCTGACCGAGGTTCTCGGCATGGGCTTGAAAGGAAACGGAACGATTCCGGCCGTATATTCCGAGCGTCTGCGCCTGGCCAAGAGAGCCGGTATGCAGGTTATGGAGCTGTTAAAACAGAATATCCGTCCAAGAGACATTATGACAAAAGAAGCATTCTTAAATGCGTTGACCGTCGATATGGCACTTGGATGTTCCACCAACAGTATGCTGCATCTGCCGGCCATCGCGCATGAGGCAGGCGTAGAGCTGAATCCGGAGATGGCAAATGCCATCAGTGAGAAGACCCCGAACCTCTGCCATCTGGCTCCGGCAGGATACCACTACATTGAGGAGCTGAACGAGGCCGGCGGTGTTTATGCCGTTATGAACGAGCTGAATAAACTGGGACTTCTGCACACCGAGTGCATGACCGCAACCGGAAAGACCGTTGGCGAGAATATCAAAGGCTGTGTCAACAAAAACCCGGAGATCATCCGTCCGGTAGAAAATCCATACAGCAAGACCGGCGGTATTGCTGTCCTGAAAGGAAACCTGGCACCGGATACCGCAGTCGTCAAACGTTCTGCCGTTGTACCGGAGATGCAGGTTCACGAAGGACCGGCCAGAGTCTTCGACTGTGAGGAGGATGCCATCGAGGCAATCCGCGGCGGCAAGATTGTGGCAGGCGACGTTGTTGTCATCCGTTATGAGGGACCAAAGGGAGGCCCTGGTATGCGTGAGATGCTGAATCCGACCTCTGCGATTGCAGGTATGGGACTTGGCTCTTCCGTAGCTCTGATTACAGACGGCCGTTTCTCCGGCGCATCCCGCGGTGCATCCATCGGTCATGTCAGCCCTGAGGCAGCAGAAGGCGGTCCGATCGCGCTCGTTGAGGAAGGCGACCTGATCCGCATCAATATTCCAGAGCACAAGCTGGAGCTTGCCGTATCGGATGAAGAGCTGGCACGCAGAAAAGCTGCATGGACTCCGAGAGAGCCGAAAGTAACCACAGGCTATCTGAAACGCTACGCAAAGATGGTTTCCAGCGCAAATAAGGGAGCCATTCTGGAGTTCTAATAGAAAAAAATCATATCAGCCGTCCGAACGTGCATTTTCATCGGATGGCTGATTTCATACACAAAGCCAAAAGATAAGGAAGGAATCATACAGACATGGAATTAACTGGATCACAGATTGTTATTGAGTGCCTGAAGGAGCAGGGCGTGGACACCGTGTTCGGCTATCCGGGGGGAACGATTTTGAATATCTATGATGAGCTTTACCGTCATCCGGAAATCCACCACATCCTGACCTCCCACGAGCAGGGTGCTGCCCATGCGGCAGACGGGTATGCGCGTGCGACCGGAAAAACAGGCGTATGTATGGCAACAAGCGGCCCTGGTGCGACAAATCTTGTCACTGGAATTGCAACTGCCTACATGGATTCCACCCCGATGGTAGCCATCACCTGCAACGTAGGAAAGGCACTGCTTGGAAAAGACAGCTTTCAGGAGATTGACATTGCAGGCGTTGCGATGCCGATCACAAAATACAGCGTGATTGTAAAAGATATCACGGTTCTCGCAGACACGCTGCGCCGTGCGTTTTCGATTGCAAAGAGCGGAAGACCGGGCCCGGTTCTGGTGGATATCACGAAAGATGTCACGGCGGCAACGTATGAATATGAGCCAAAGACACCGGAAGCAATCGCACCGTCTATCGAAAAAATCACAGAAGAAGGACTGGATCACGTTGTATCTCTGATTCGGGAGTCGAAAAAACCGTATATTTTCGTGGGCGGCGGCAGCATCATCTCAGGTGCGGCCGAGGAAGTGCGTGAACTGGCACACCATATACAGGCGCCGGTCTGCGATACCCTGATGGGAAAAGGCGCTTTCCCGGGAACCGATAAGCTGTACACCGGCATGCTCGGTATGCACGGAACAAAAACATCGAACTATGGCGTGACGAAGTGCGACCTGCTGATCGTGCTCGGTGCAAGATTTTCCGATCGTGTCACCGGAAACGCCGCAAAATTTGCAAACAATGCAAAAATCGTTCAGATCGATGTAGATGCGGCAGAAATCAACAAGAATGTTGTTGTCGAGTCGAGCATCATCGGAGACGTCAAAGAAGTCTTAAAACGCCTGAATGCGAAGCTGGAGCCGATGCATCATGACGAGTGGATTGCCGAAATCGAGGCAATGAAAGAAAAATTCCCGTTAAAGCATGAAGAAGGCCTTACCGGACCGTTCGTGATCGAGGAGATCTATAAGGCAACCGACGGCCAGGCTGTCATCACGACCGATGTCGGACAGCATCAGATGTGGGCGGCGCAGTATTATCGGTATACGAGCCCGAGAACCCTTTTAACCTCCGGCGGTCTTGGAACCATGGGATTCGGTCTTGGAGCTGCCATGGGTGCCAAAATGGGACGCCCGGACAAAACCGTTATCAACATCGCAGGCGACGGCTGCTTCCGCATGAATATGAACGAACTGGCAACCCTTTCGAGACATAACATTCCGGTGATCGAAGTCGTTGTCAACAACCATGTACTCGGTATGGTACGCCAGTGGCAGACACTGTTCTATGGAAAACGGTATTCCAACACTGTTCTGCAGGATCAGGCGGACTTTGTCAAGGTTGCTGAGGCGCTCGGCGTAAAGGGCATCCGTGTGACGAAGAAAGAGGAAATGGGACCTGCCATCCGTGAGGCGATTGCGAGCGGAAAACCGGCACTGATCGACGTATGGATCGACTGCGATGAAAAAGTATTCCCGATGGTTCCGGCCGGAGCACCGATCGAGGATGTCTTCGATGCAGAGGATCTGGCAAAAAAGGAACAAGAAAAGAATTGACATATTTCTAACAAAGAGGTATCATAGTTTCAACGTGGTAAAGTAATACCGTATTACCATATGAATTGCAGACTTGTAAGAAAAACTGCAATACAGGTACAAACGATTACAAGGAAAACCACCGGCATAGGAACGGTGGTTTTCCAGTAATATAAAGTAGCAAGAGAAACAGGAGGATGAAAAATGAGCAGAGTTTATAATTTTTCCGCAGGACCGGCAGTTCTGCCAGAGGAAGTGTTGAAAGAAGCCCAGGAGGAAATGCTGGATTACCGCGGATGCGGCATGTCCGTCATGGAGATGAGCCACCGTTCCAAAGTATTCCAGAATATTATCGATGAGGCAGAAGCAGACCTTCGCGATCTGATGGGAATCCCGTCAAATTACAAAGTCCTGTTTCTCCAGGGCGGTGCATCGCTGCAGTTTTCCATGATCCCGATGAACCTGATGAAAAACGGTGTCGCAGATTACATCGTAACAGGCCAGTGGGCAAAGAAAGCATACGCAGAAGCACAGAAATACGGAAAGGCAAACAAAATTGCCTCCTCTGAGGATAAAACATTTTCCTACATCCCGGACTGCAGCGATCTTCCGATCAGCCCGGATGCCGATTATGTTTATATCTGTGAAAACAACACCATTTACGGAACCAAATACAAAAAACTGCCGAATACCAAGGGCAAAACCCTGGTGGCAGATGTCTCCTCCTGTTTCCTCTCCGAACCTGTTAATGTCTCCGATTACGGCATCATCTACGGCGGTGTCCAGAAAAACATCGGACCTGCCGGAATGGTCATCTCCATTGTCCGTGACGATCTGATTACCGACGATGTCCTGCCGGGAACACCGACCATGATGAAATTTAAAACGCATGCAGATGCCGGCTCTCTGTATAACACGCCGAACTGCTACTGCATCTACATGTGCGGCAAAGTGTTCAAATGGCTGAAGAAAATGGGCGGACTGGAAGTCATGAAACAGCGCAACGAAGAAAAAGCAAAACTGCTGTATGATTTCCTGGATCAGAGCAAGCTCTTCAAAGGAACCGTTGTACCGGAAGACCGTTCTCTGATGAACGTTCCGTTTATCACCGGAAATGCAGATCTGGATGCAAAATTCGTCAAAGAGTCCAAAGAAGCCGGACTTGAGAACCTGAAAGGTCACCGTACCGTCGGCGGTATGCGTGCAAGTATCTACAATGCAATGCCGAAGGAAGGCGTAGAAGCACTCGTAGCCTTCATGAAAAAGTTCGAGGAGGAAAATCTCTAATGTTTCAGTATCATTGCTTAAATCCGATTGCAGGCGTAGGCCTTGCAAATTTTAATGAAAACTATCAGCAGAGTGAAAGCCTGGAGGGAGCCGATGCGGTTCTCGTCAGAAGTGCAGCCATGCACGGTATGGAGCTGCCGAAAAGTCTTCTTGCCGTAGCAAGAGCAGGAGCCGGTGTCAACAACATTCCGCTTGCCGACTGCGCAGAGCAGGGTATCGTTGTATTCAACACACCGGGAGCCAATGCAAATGGCGTCAAAGAGCTGGTGCTTGCCGGCATGCTGCTTGCATCCCGCGATATCGCAGGCGGTATTGAGTGGGTGAAGAGCGACAAAGAAGACGGCGACATTGCAAAGACAGCAGAAAAACAGAAAAAGAAATTTGCCGGCTGTGAGATCAGCGGAAAGAAACTCGGTATCATCGGCCTTGGTGCCATCGGACAGCTTGTAGCAAATGCAGCGACGCACCTTGGCATGGAAGTATACGGATATGATCCATACATCTCCGTCGATGCAGCATGGAACCTGTCCCGCGACATCCATCACATCCAGAATGTGGAAGATATCTATCGCACCTGTGATTATATCACCATCCATGTGCCGCTTTTGGACAGCACGAAAGGTATGATCAACAAAGCAGCAATCGATGAGATGAAAGACGGCGTGGTTCTTCTGAACTATGCAAGAGACCTTCTCGTTGACGAGGATGCTGTTCTCGCGGCTTTAAAGGCCGGAAAAATGAAGAAATATGTGACCGACTTTGCAAATCCGAAGGTAGTCGATGCAGAGGGAACGATCGTTACCCCGCACCTTGGAGCATCCACCAAAGAATCCGAGGACAATTGTGCTGTGATGGCAGTCAAGGAAATCCGTGATTTCCTTGAGAACGGAAACATCAAAAACTCCGTCAACTTCCCGAACTGCAGCATGGGCGTATGCACAGGCGCAGGCCGTGTGACGATCTGCCACAAGAATATCCCAGGTATGCTGGGAGCCTTCACAACCGTTATGGGTAATGCGGATGTCAACATCAGCGATATGACAAACAAAGGTAAAGGCGATTACGCTTACACGATGATGGATCTGGAAAGCGAAGCAACCGAGGAGATAGTAAAAGCCCTCGAAGCAGTTGATGGTGTATTAAAGGTTCGTATCATTAAATAAAGAGAATCAAAGAAAATCAAAAAGTGACAGAAAAAGGCGGTGCCCGAAAACAGAGGTACCGCCTTTTCTTGTCAAGAACGGCAGAAGTTACTGCTGTTTGACTTCCTTTGGGTAAAGAACGGCACAAAAAAGAGAACTGCCCTGGGACAGTTCTCTTTGCCTGTAATGTATGGTTACGAAAAGATTTTCAGATTCGTTTCCAGACGGCTCCGCCGCGTACATCGGCAACTTCAATGCCCTGTGCTTTCAGATCGTCACGGATCTTATCTGCTTCTGCAAAGTTTTTGGCTTTCTTGGCCTCATATCGTTTCAGAACAAGAGCATCAATTTCCGGATCTCCTTCGCCGGTAATCTGATAGCCGGACGCGGTGGAAGCAGAAGTTGTCTTTGCAGCCTCTTTTCTCTTCGCATCTGCATGAGCGAGAAGGGAAAGACCGAGTACCTGATCGAAACTGTCGAGAAGCGCCAGCTTTGCAGCATCATGCATGTCTGCTTTTAACACATCGTACAGCGTTGTGATGGCAAGCGAGGTGTTGAGGTCGGCATCGAGCGCTTTCTGGAATTTCTCTTTTAAAGCAGTCATAGAAGCTTCCTCGGCCGGTCCGTCTTTCGGGTCTAAAGCGGCGATGCGGGCGATCAGCTTGTCGTAGGCAATTTTGGCGTTGTCCAGGTTTTCCCAGGTGAAGACAAGCGCCTTACGGTAATGGGACTGGAGGCAGAAGAAACGGTAGACGAGAGGATCATAACCTTTTTCCTCAAGAAGAGAAACGGTTAAAAACTCACCTTTCGATTTCGACATCTTTCCAGTCGATGTATTCAGGTGATGTACATGGAACCACTGCGGGCACCAGGCGTGGCCGAGGTAGCTTTCGGACTGCGCAATCTCGTTGGTGTGGTGCGGGAATGCATTGTCTACGCCGCCGCAGTGCAGGTCAAGGTATTCGCCATTGTATTTCATGGAGATACCGGAGCACTCGATGTGCCATCCCGGATAACCGACGCCCCACGGGGAATCCCATTTCAAGGCCTGGTTCTCAAATTTGGATTTCGTAAACCAGAGAACGAAATCATTTTTGTTGCGTTTGTTTGTATCTTCCTCTACGCCCTCACGTACACCGACCGCGAGGTCATCCTCGTCGTGATCGTTGAATACGTAGTAGTGGTCGAGACGGCTGGTGTCAAAGTAAACATTTCCGCCGGCAAAGTAAGCGTAGCCGGTGTCCATCAGTTTTTCAATGATTCTGATATATTCGTCAATGCATCCCGTTGCCGGCTGTACGACATCCGGGCGCTTGATGTTCAGCTTTTTGCAATCCGCAAAGAATGCATCGGTGTAATACTGTGCGATTTCCATGACTGTTTTGTGCTCGCGCTTTGCACCTTTGACCATCTTGTCCTCGCCGGTGTCCGCATCGGAGCTTAAATGGCCGACATCGGTGATGTTCATGACACGGTTGACGTCGTAGCCTTCATAGCGGAGTGCCTTTTCCAGGACATCCTCCATAATATAACTGCGCAGGTTTCCAATGTGCGCAAAATGATAAACGGTAGGTCCGCAGGTGTACATTTCTACACGGCCCGGTGTGTGTGTCTGGAATTCAGCTTTTTTATGGGTTGCAGAATTATAAAGATACATAAAAGAAGTCTCCTTTTTCTTTTCGTGCGGATACGGATGCAGAAGTGATGATACACAAGAAAGCAAAAAAGCGTCTGCTGTATCCGACAAGGATATCAGAGACGCCGCGTGCGGTGCCTGTTTTCCGTGTACTGCACTGGTTCCTTATTAAAATTAATATTAGCAGGATTTTTTTTTGCTGTCAATAGTCCGGAGACTGTCGAAGACAAAAAGTAAGAAAGTGTTACTGTTCACACGCTACTATCCCGCGAGGCGTTTTGGCATGAATATGTCAAAATCCCGAGACATACAGCGCGAATTTATGCGGTTAGCATAAATTCTGTGCATCGCGAAGCGTGTTACTGAGAACGGAGTGAACAGTAACAAGAAAGTGATTTCGGTGTGAGCGGTCTTCATGGAAGGCTTTGCTTTGTAAAAGAAGGAAACGAAAGTAAAAAACGAAAGTAAAAAACAGTATGACGCTTTTAGATAAGAAGAAATGTGATTTTCAGAAGTCTGTTTTTTCGTCCGGCAGGATTCTTTCCCGGAGCAAAATCTGAAACAAATACAAAAAGACAGTGCTGCAGAACGCAAATGGAAAGAAACAATTATTTGTGTAATCTTTTTTTATTATAAAACCGAAGAATACAGGAAAATAGAAAAACAGCATCAGAACAATACCCAAAAAGAGGAAAATAGAGGATTTTGATGACTTTAAATGCAGTTTATACACTTTTCTCCTGCATCGGATATTGACAAACAGAGCGAGTTCTGGTTATAATGAACCCAGTTGTTTTTGGACAAACGGACAAATGTACGGGCATGAGGGATGAAGAAAACAAATCTTGTTGGACGCATCTCCTTTTTGTACTATTCGTTTTGATGTGGTAAAGTGCCAAAATGAAAAACGGTGGAATGGCGAAGCCGTTCCGGCAAATGTCCGGATGATGCAAAAACAACGCGAATCCATGAAAGGAGTTAGGAAGAAATTATGAAAAGAAAAATTGTAAGCGCATTACTTGTTATGAGTATGACTGCAAGCCTGGTTGCCTGTGGAAATTCCGGCAGCGGAAGTTCTGATCCGGCGGATGAGAGTGTAAGCGTAAGCAGCAGCGCATCTTCCGAAAGCGATGCAAGCGCATCTGCAAGCAGTGAGAGCGAAGCCGAGGCAGAGGAGTCCGAAATGCCGGAAGGATACGACGAGACCAGCACAGAGCTCTATAACGAGGCACTGGGCGATTTCAACGATGCACTTGCTACTGCAAAGGAAGCAGAAACGGTGGATGAGAGATATGCCCTGATGGCAGTTGCCGAGGGAAAACTGATGGAGTCCGCCATGATGTACCCGCTCACCTCAAGAGGTGGTACGTACGCGATGTACAGAATGGCTCCGCGCACCAAGGACTATACCCTTTGGGGAAGCGATAAAGACCGTTATCATCAGTATGTTGTAACAACTGACTTTATCAAAGCAGAAGATTACAACGAGATGAGAGCAAAATGGGATGAGCTCAAAGGAACAGGAACCTATGAGAGCTGGGTAAAAGAATATCTGGCAGGAAAAGGTTACACCTTAAAAGACAGCTTCTCCATGCCGTATGCGAGTGATCCGGTAACATGGGACGGACTTGCAACTTCCCGTGCGGCAGATACCGATGCGATCATCAATACCTATGACGGACTGATGGAGTACGATGTAGAGGGAACTCTGCAGCCGGCACTGGCAGAATCCTATGAAGTATCCGATGACGGACTGACCTATACCTTCCACCTTCGTAAAGATGTAAAATGGACCGATTCCCAGGGACGTGAAGTGGATACTGTAAAAGCAGATGACTTCGTGGCTGGAATGCAGCACATGTGTGATGCACAGGGCGGTCTGGAATACCTGGTACAGGGCGTGATCAAAAACGTATCCCAGTACATCAGCCGTGAAGTTACCGATTTCGACGAGGTTGGTGTAAAAGCTGTTGATGACTATACCGTAGAGTACACACTGGAAGAGCCATGCAGCTACTTCATGACCATGCTTGGCTACACCATCTTCATGCCGATGAGCAGAAGCTACTATCAGTCCCAGGGCGGTAAATTTGGTGCTGAGTACGATTCCTCCGCAGCAGATTATCAGTACGGAAAAGATTCCAACTCGATCGCATACTGCGGACCGTACCTGGTAACCAACGCTACAGCGAAAAATACCATCGTATTTAAACTGAGCGATTCTTACTGGAACAAAGACAACGTAAACATTAAAACCCTGACCTGGCTGTTCAATGACCAGTCTGATGTTACCAAAATGTACACAGATGCAAAAGCAGGTACCGTTGACTATGTAAACCTGAACACCTCCACTATGGAGACAGCAAAATCCGAAGGTCTGTACGACCAGTACGCAGTAGTTTCAGATACCGATGCTACTTCCTTCATGGCATTCTACAATATCAACCGTACTGCGACTGCAAATGCCAACGACGGAACAACAGCAAAGAGTACAAAGTCTGACGAAGAAATCCAGAGAACGAACAAAGCACTGCAGAACGTTCACTTCAGAAGAGCGATCAGCTTTGCAGCAGATCGTGGCGCTTACAATGCACAGCAGGTTGGCGAGGATCTGAAGTATACTTCCCTTAGAAATACCTTTACCCCGGGATATTTCGTAAGCCTGTCAAAAGACACTACCATTCAGATCAACGGAACCGACACAACCTTCCCGGCAGGCACCTACTATGGTGAAATCGTACAGAAACAGATCGACGCCGACGGCGTGAAGATCAAAGTATGGGATGCCGAAAACAAGACCAGCGATGGCTTTGATGGATGGTACAATCCGGAAAACGCAGTAGAAGAACTGAATACCGCAATCGAGGAGCTCGCAGAAGAGGGCATCACCATCGATGAGAGCAACCCGATCCAGATGGAATATCCATATCCGTCTGCAGTAGAAGTTTACACCAACAAAGCAAACTCCTACAAGAAATCAGTAGAGGCTGCCCTTGGCGGAAAAGTTGTGATCAATCTGGTTGATGCCGTAGACCTGGATGGATGGTACTATGCAGGATACTATGCAAACTATGGTTATGAAGCAAACTACGACGTATACGATGTCTCCGGATGGGGTCCGGACTTTGGTGATCCGTGCTCTTACCTGGATACCATGCTTCCGGACTACGAAGGATACATGACCAAATGTTTCGGTATCTTCTAATTTTGGAAAAGGTAAAATTGGAAAGATCAGAACAGTTGAAAGCCAATGAATAAACCGGCAGGGGGATGGGAACAAAAAAAGCCATTCCCCTGTCATATTGTGTTAAGGAATGAGAGAATATGACAAAATATCTTTTTAAGCGTTTGTTGCATGGCCTTGTTTCCGTAGTAATCGTTGTTGGATGCGTTATGACTATGATTTATTCTCTGATGGACCGAAATCTGATTTTCGCACAGGACGCCACCTATTCCCATCAGAGCAATAACCAGAAAAAGGTGTACAAATATCAGAAGTGGGAGACATACGGATATCTTGATTATGTAACCTATGCAGATTATTTGAACGCTCTCAAAGCAAAAGGCGAAATTGACGAGGATACGAGATCCAAAGCAGTAGCATTCGGAAGAACGAAAGACCAGGATTCAGAACTGGTATCTGAATATGTAAAAAAATTTACAGCTTATTATAAAGCAAAAGGTTACACCGTAAGAAGATACGATGCGATCATGATGGGTAAGAAAAAATATGCCAACGGCGGACAGCAGCAGCTGTTTGCATACAGGGATATTCCGCTTGCAACGCGTCTCGGAAAATATTTTTCCGGTTTGATTGACATCGACAGCATTCACGATGCTGCAAAGGTAGAAGGTAAGAGGGGGATTACATTTACCTTACACGATCCGGTATATGGGGGAAAGAAATTTTCACCGGCCATCATGGGAAATGGCACAACACACAAGTACTTGATGTACTTTGACTCAAAATTCCCATACTTCCATCAGAATATAATCACCATAAATTTAGGAAAGTCCTATTCCGTAAATGAGGGTGTGGATGTAGCACTGACCATGACCCGCGCGCAGGGATCCTACGTAAAATCGGAGATTACCTACCCAAGCGGTCTGGTGGAATACAGTGCAGACGATCTGCACAGCGCAACGTATATGAGCGAATCTCAGGATGCAAGCGCTGTTCATTCCGATCGGTTCACAGATGACTATACCAACGTGGATACAGTTAAGAGTGGTAAATCAAAAATCGGCTATTCCTTTGTAATCGGTATCATTGCCGTAATTCTTTCCTATCTCATCGCAGTGCCGCTTGGCATTCTGATGGCGAGAAAGAAAGACAAACTGGTTGACCAGCTTGGAACCATCTATATTGTATTCATTATAGCAGTACCTTCACTGGCCTATATTTTCCTGTTTAAGGCAATCGGAGGAAAAATGGGTCTGCCGACCACCTTTGACATGGATTCGAAGAGCAAGCTGATGTATATTCTGCCGATCGTTTCCCTGGCACTGCCGCAGGTGGCAAACCTGATGAAATGGCTGCGTCGATACATGATCGACCAGATGAACTCCGATTACGTAAAATTCGCAAGATCCGGTGGACTGACAGAGGGAGAAATCTTTACGAAACACATTTTGAAGAACGCAGCGATTCCGATCGTGCAGGGTGTTCCGGCGAGCGTACTGTTCGCACTGACCGGCGCCATCATCACCGAGCGTGTGTACGTAGTACCTGGTGCCGGTAATCTGCTGACCGAAGCAATCAGCAAATATGATAATGGTGTTATCGTAGGCGTTACACTGTTCTACGCAGTGCTCTCCGTGATTTCCATCATCCTGGGCGACGTTTTGATGTCCATGGTGGATCCGCGAATCTCATTCTCAACGAAAGACAGGTAGGGACTTATGAATTATGATTTAGATAAATTCGGTCTGTCTGAGGAAGAACTGTTTTCTCCTGTAGATAACAGCTCTCTGGAGTCTGAGAAAATTACGGCTCCGAGATATTCCTACTGGCATTCCGTGTTCCGCGTATTTTTTAAGAAAAAAATCAATATTGCCGTACTTTGCCTCCTGGGTGTGATTCTGCTGATGACGTATGTGTATCCGCTCTTTGTGGAGTACGACCGTTTCGCCAATCTGATGAACGGCGCGACAAAACATCTGTCTCCAAGCAAAGCATTGCAGCAGCTTGGATTCAATATTCACTGGATTTTAGGATCCGGTGCTTCCGGACAGTCGACATTTGACGCTGTCTGGTTTGGTTCCAGAATTTCAGTTTCCCTGGCGTTTATCTGTGCGCTCATCAACCTTTCGATTGGTGTGATTGTCGGATCTGTCTGGGGATTTTCGAAGAAGGTTGATGTCTTCATGATGGAGGTTTACAACATCATCGGAAATATTCCGTATGTACTTCTGATCTCCGTCCTGGTGCTTATTTTTTCTCCGAGCTTCTGGACCATGGTATTTGCACTGACCGTTACCGGATGGCTTGCCATCGCGTACTTTATCCGTACGCAGGTCGTTATCATCCGTGACAGAGAGTATAATCTGGCATCAAAATGTCTTGGAACTTCGATTTTCCGCATTGCGATGAAGAATATTCTCCCGTTTATGACATCTGTCATTGTTACTCTGGCGGCAACTGAGATTCCGTCCTACATCTCTTACGAGGTGTTCCTGGCTTACATCGGTATGGGACTTTCTGACATGTCTCTGGGAAGACTGATCTATGAGGCTGAGGGCGCCATGCTGACACCGGGATGGGGATTCGAATTCTGGAGTCCGGTTGTTGTCGCTTCAATCATCACCGTAGTATTATATGTAGTTGGACAGAACCTTGGAGATGCGTCCGACCCGAGAACACATATGTAGGAAGGAAAGCCGCATGGAAGATAAAAAAGTATTATTATCGATTAAGGACTTACAGGTAAAATTCCGTGTCCGCGGCCGTATCCTGACGGCAATCCGGGGCGTAACGCTGGATATTTACGAGAATGAGTCCATTGCTATCGTAGGAGAATCCGGTGCCGGTAAATCCGTATTCACGAAAGCGTTTGCGGGTATGCTGGACAGCAACGGTTTCATCGATCAGGGAGATATCATTTTCAATGATGACGAACTGAGTGATACGGTTGTTCCGCTGAATTCTTATGCGAAAAAGACCATCGCTTCTACCCTGGAAAAACTGAACGAGTATTCCAAACTGGAATATGGTTCAGAAGTATTTCTGAAAATGAAGGCGCTGGAGCAGGAAAAAGAAGAAAAAATGACGCTGAGCGAGGAAGAGCGCGAGAAAGCAGAGGCTGAAATCAAGGAACTTGTAATAAAGAGAACCGAACTTTTCAACTATAAGCAGACACTCGATACTTCCAAAGAAAAAGCGAAAGTCAAAGAGACATCCGCGGAGATTTCCAGACTGGATGGAGAGATTAAGGCTCTGCAGAAAGCAAAAGAGGAAAAAATCAAGGCTCACAAACAGGCTGCCATGAACGATACGGCATACAATCAGGCGTATGAGGCAAAAATGGCAGAGTACAAAAAAGAGTACGCCGGCCTGACAGCAAAAGAAATTACGGACGAGACGAGAAAGAGAAACGAGATTCTTGCCAAAGAGATCTATCTTTCTGTCGGACGTTATAAACTGCGTAAAAAGGTTCGCATGATCAAGAAGCTGCACGAGGCATTCAAAGCTGCGATGGAACGCGGTGTGGATCTGAATGACGAGCAGAAACGGAACAGCGTTTTCGACCAGGCAACTTTCCGTGTACGCTATCTGGATGAGACACCGGAGCGGCTTCATGGAACCTGTATCATTAACCTGGCAAAAATCCAGGATCCGAATGACTGGGGCCAGATCCGCGGTAAGAAAATTGCAACCGTATTCCAGGATCCGATGACTTCCCTGAACCCGATCATCACAATCGGAAAACAGATTACGTCTGTTATCATGAAGCATCAGAATGTCAGCGAGGTGGAAGCAAGAGCACAGGCGCTTGAGCTGATGGAAAAGGTTGGTATTCCGAACGCAGAGCAGCGTTTCGATGATTATCCGTTCCAGTATTCCGGCGGTATGAGACAGCGTATCGTTATTGCGATTGCACTTTCCTGCCGTCCGAAGATCCTCATCTGCGATGAGCCGACAACTGCGCTGGACGTTACGATTCAGGCACAGATCCTGAAGCTGATCAAGGATCTTCAGAAAGAGTACAACTACACCATCGTGTTTATTACCCACGACCTTGGTGTCGTAGCGAATATCGCAGACCGTGTTGCCGTTCTGTACGCAGGACAGATCATCGAGTTTGCGAACGTAGAAGAGCTGTTCTACGATCCGCGCCATCCGTACACCTGGGCGCTGCTTTCTTCCCTGCCGCAGCTTGCGGAGCGGAATACAAAGCTGTTTTCCATTACCGGTACGCCGCCGTCTCTGTACAATAAGATTATCGGAGACCCGTTT
This sequence comes from Blautia sp. AF32-4BH, assembly GCF_003460565.1. NCBI lineage: Bacteria > Bacillati > Bacillota > Clostridia > Lachnospirales > Lachnospiraceae > Blautia > Blautia sp. AF32-4BH. The sequence continues at coordinate 216,104 of NZ_QTVL01000003.1, forward strand.
GCACCGCGTAACCAGTACTGTCTGAAGATTGATACTCTGGAGGAGCCGCCGATGTTCAAGGTAACGGATACCCACTATGCCAAGACATGGCTGCTGGATCCGAGAGCGCCGAAGACAGAAAAACCGGAAGCTATTCAGAATATTCACGAAAAACTGTTAAAAGCATATAACTTATAGGAGAGTTTGAAAGTGTCTACAAAGCAGGAAAGCAAGACCACTGTTTCGCATCTGCCGGAGCATGGTCCGATTGACGAAAATGGAAGAGAAATCTTACTGCAGGTAAAAAATGTAGATATCACTTTCGGCAAGGGCGATGACGCAGTCAAAGCGGTAAAAAATGCTTCTTTTGACATCTACAAGGGAGAGACCTTCTCCCTCGTAGGCGAGTCCGGTTCCGGAAAGACAACGATCGGCCGTGCGGTCATTCGTGTCAACCCGTGTTCCGCAGGAGAGATCCTGTATAAGGGCGTTAAAATTTCCGGTAAGATTCCGCATTCCCTGGACCGGGAGGTTATCCGAAACATTCAGATGGTATTCCAGGATCCGGCCGCATCGTTAAATGAGCGTGCGACGGTCGATTATATCGTATCCGAGGGTCTTTACAACTTCCATCTGTACGAGAACGAGGCAGACCGTGTGAAAAAGGTAGAGAACATGATCAACGAGGTTGGTCTTCTGCCAGAGCACCTGACCCGTTACCCACATGAGTTCTCCGGCGGACAGCGCCAGCGTATCGGTCTGGCCCGTGCCATGGTTATGGAGCCGGAGCTGGTTGTAGCCGATGAGCCGATCTCCGCACTGGACGTATCGATCCGTGCCCAGGTCCTCAATCTGCTGAAGAAATTCCAGAGAGAAAAACAGGTTACTTATCTGTTTATCGCCCATGACCTTTCCATCGTACGGTTCATTTCCGACCGTATCGGTGTTATCTACAAAGGAAATATCGTAGAGGTTGCGGACGCAGAGGAGCTGTTCAACTTCCCGCTGCATCCATACACCCATTCCCTGATCTCTGCGATCCCGATTCCGGATCCGCAGCTCGAGAAGAATAAGGTGCTGTACACCTATGACCCGTCCATTCACGATTATTCCGTGGACAAACCGGAATTCGTGGACATCGGACACAATCATTTTGTATATGGAAATAAAAAAGAGATCGAAGAGTATAAGGCACTCCGTGAGAAGGGAGAGCCGCTGCAGCCGATCACCATCCGAAAGCCTGGCGAGGAAGTAAAAGAGGAGAACCACGAGGTTCATCTTTCCAAGGCAGAAGATGAATTCCTGAAAACTCCGGTTCACGATACCGGAAGCGTCTGGTACAAAGTGCTGTCGTTCTTCTTCCCGATCATCGGTATCATCGCAGCGATGGTATACAAAAAGAAACAATACTATCACAACTACAAAGCATGCAAGCAGGGCGCGCTGTACGGATTTGCTGTACTTGCCGTGATTCTCCTGATCTTTATCATTGCATTGATTTTAGTTGCCCTATAGTGGACAGGAAAGAAAAAGTGGCCCGGAACCAGAAAAAAGGTTCCGGTGCCGCTTTTTTTGATTTACGCGAGCAACGAGCCAAAGTCCGTGCTTGCACGAGACCTTGGCGACTGCCGCGATAACTTGAGAAACTCGCGGAGCGTGTTTCTCATAGTTTACAGGAAACTTCGTTGAAATTTTCTGTAAATTAAAAAAGTTGTGGCTTCCGGAACGAAGTGCGAGATGAATTCCGTTCCGATTTTACTTGACGGGCGATGTGTTTTTTGGGACAATAAATCACAGCGGAAAAGGAAAATTAGAATGAAAGAGGAGCAAAAAAATGGGAAGAACAGTAAAAGATCCGAACAGACGGCTGCCAAAGCCGGTACAGAAGGTCTGGCTTTCCGAAAAAAATGTCGGACGGCGCATCCTGCTTGTAGTACTGCTTCTGGCGATTGGATCCGGTTTTCTGGTGTATGGTTTTATGAACTTTCTGCATGGAGATTCCGGCTGGCGTGAGATCAGTGTAAAGGCAGGCGCGGATTTGAACTGCGGTGAGGATTTTACCTTGAAATATAACGTTGGCGCAAGCGGGGTTTCTGCAGGCGGGGAGGCAAAGGCGCTTTCGCTGCTTTACACAGATGCGGCAGTGAAAGGCTACCGGCTTTTCAATATAGATGAGAGCTTTGAGGATGTGACAAACCTGTATGATATCAACCAGCATCCAAATGAAGTGCTGACGGTAGATCCGGTTTTATACGATGCACTGAAAAAAGTATCCGATGCCAATTGCCGGGAAATTTATCTGGGACCGCTGTATGCGTCCCTGGAAAATCTCTGCGCCAGCAATGATGATGCGGCTGCAGCGCAGTTTGATCCGAACCGGAACGATGCGGCAGCAGAAGAAACGGCAGCAGTTGCTGCCTTTACACAGAACCCGGATGATATTTCACTGGAGCTGTCAGGGGAAAACCAGGTCTGTCTGCATGTGTCAGACGCGTATCAGGCGTATGCCGCAGAGATGGGCTATACCGCATATCTCGACTTTTTCTGGATGAAAAATGCTTTTTTGATTGATTATCTGGCGGATACGATTCGTGGCGAGGGCTATCAGCTCGGCATTATTTCCAGTAAGGACGGTTTCGTGCGCTGTCTCGATGAGACGGGAGAAAAAGAGTACCGGTATCCGCTGTATCATCTTTCCGGGAACGAAATCCAGTCATACGGAACAATGACGTATGAAGGACCGAAAAGCATCGTGTTTTTCCACGCTTACCAGGCGGGCAGCCCGGATGCGTACCGCTATTACCAGTATCAGGACGGAACGATGCGCACGCCGTATCTTAGCGCGGCAGACGGAAAAGACCACACAGCAGCCTCCGAACTGATCGTCTATTCCGGTGAATATGGCTGTGCCAATACGCTGCTTGCAGCATTTTCTGATTATCAGGCCGAATCGCTTTCCAGGGAGTCCCTGGAAACACTGACTTCACAGAACATTTACAGTATCTGGTTTGAGAACGATGAGATGCAGACGACAGATGAAGATCTTGCCGTAATCGTAGGAAATGAATAAAAAACAAACCAGATTTGCATTGTACAATCGCAGTTAGGATGGTAGAATAAAAACAGAATTTGAAAAATCATTTCCACAATCTGCAAGCCCCACTTCGCGATCTGTTTTGACCTTATCCGGTTGCTGCAGACCGTTTGGGCTGAAAATGGGACTCGCAGCTCACGAAAAGCTTTTTTCAAACACGCTCTGGCATGAATGAGTGCTTTTTTATGCGATTTTGTATGGGGGAAGCAGCAGCGAGAGCACGTAAAATAAAAAAGGAGGGGTTATAATTTTGAAAATGGAAGAAAAATTATACGATTATATGGATTGGGCGGAAATAGAAGCCGTGGTCTATTCTGAGGAAAATCATCCAAGAGACATCTTGGGACCGCGCGTAACGGAGGATGGTATTTTGATTCAGGCGTTTTTCCCGGGTGCAACCCGTGCAGCCGTACATACGATCCGCGACGGAAAACAGACCGAGATGGTTTGCGAGGATGAGGCGGGATTTTTCGCTGTGCTGCTTCCGGGAAAGAAAATTCCGTCCTATACGCTGATCTACTGGGACGGCGACGGAAACCAGATGGAGCATTACGATCCATATGCCTATCCGATGCAGTTCACCGAGCAGGAACAGAAACAGTTTGAAAACGGCATCTGTTATTCCATCTATGAGAAGATGGGTGCACACCCGGTAAAGATCGATGGTATCAGTGGTGTTTACTTCGCTGTCTGGGCACCGAATGCGATCCGTGTCAGCGTTGTCGGGGATTTCAATAACTGGGACGGAAGAGCATATCAGATGAATCTTCTGGAGTCCGGGATCTATGAACTCTTTATCCCCGGTGTTCGCGCGGGCGACATCTATAAATATGAAATTAAGGCAAAGGGCGGTCTGACGTATCTGAAATCGGATCCATACGCGAATGCAGCACAGCTGCGTCCGAACAATGCGAGTGTTGTGGTTGATCTTGGAAAATATGCCTGGCAGGATGAGAACTGGATGAAGAAGCGTGGTGTCACACAGGGCGACAAAGCGCCGATTTCTGTTTATGAAGTGCATCTTGGCTCCTGGAAAAAACCGGACGATGGCCGTGAATTTTATAACTACCGTGAGATCGCTCCGATGCTGGCTTCTTATGTGAAAGAGCTCGGCTACACCCATGTTGAGCTGATGCCGGTGATGGAGCATCCACTCGATGAATCCTGGGGTTATCAGGTAACGGGCTATTACGCACCGACAGCACGATACGGAACGCCGGATGACTTCCGCTATTTTATGGATACGATGCACCAGAACGACATTGGTGTTATTCTCGACTGGGTACCGGCACACTTCCCGCGCGATACCTTCGGACTTTCTGCGTTTGACGGAACGTGTCTGTACGAGCATTTTGACCCGAGACAGGGATCCCATCCACACTGGGGCACGCTGATTTACAATTACGGCAGACCGGAAGTAAAGAACTTCCTGATCGCCAATGCGCTTTTCTGGGCAAAAGAGTACCATGCCGACGGAATCCGTATGGATGCGGTTGCATCGATGCTGTATCTTGATTATGGCAAGCAGGACGGGGAGTGGGTCGCAAATATCTACGGCGGAAATGAGAACCTTGAGGCAATCGAATTTTTAAAACATCTGAACTCCATCTTCAAAAAAGAGTTCCCGGATGCGCTTCTTATCGCAGAGGAATCGACTGCATGGCCGAAGGTGACGGGAGAACTCGACGATGAAGGACTTGGCTTCGACTACAAGTGGAACATGGGCTGGATGAATGATTTTACGGAATATATGAAAAACGATCCGGTATACCGCGGGGCACATCACGATCAGCTGACTTTTTCTATGGTATATGCATACTCGGAGAAATTCATGCTGAGTCTGTCGCACGATGAAGTGGTTCACCTGAAAGGGTCTATGTATACCAAAATGCCGGGTACACCGGAGCAGAAAATGGCAAATCTTCGTCTGGCGTACGCTTATCAGATGGTGCATCCCGGAAAGAAGCTTCTGTTTATGGGACAGGAATTTGGACAGGAAAAAGAGTGGAATGAGAAACAGTCCCTGTCCTGGGAGCTTCTTGAGGACAAGAAACATCTGCAGTTAAAGAACTATATGGCGGCACTTCATGCATTCTACAAAGCAAATCCGGCATTGTATCAGCTTGACGAAAAGCCGGAGGGCTTTGAGTGGATCAATGGCATGGAGTGGGAAAAGAATCTTCTGATCTTCCTTCGCAGAACAAGGAAGAAAGAAGATACGCTGCTTGTCATATGCAACTTCTCGAATGTCGAGTACGATGATTTCCGCATTGGTGTGCCGTATCCAGGAAAGTACAAAGAGATGTTCAACAGCGATGCGGAAAGCTATGGCGGAACAGGCGTCGGAAATCCACGCGTGAAAATGTCGAAAAAAACAGAGTGCGACGAGCGGAAAAACTCGATTACCGTAAAACTCGCACCGCTTTCTGTTCAGGTATTTTCTTATACGAAGCCGGAGACGGGCGCTGCAAGCAATAAGAGCGCAAAGGCAAAAACTGCAGCGAAAGCGGCAGCAGAGAAGAAAACCGGAAAGAAGGGAAAACCGGCTGGAAAAACGGAAGAAGCAGTAAAAGCAGTAAAAGCAGTAAAAGCAAAGAAAACAACAAAGACTGCTCAAAAAGCAGAGAAAAAAGCAGAGAAAAAGGTATCGGAAAAAACGGTGAAAACCGCAGAGAAAAAGCAGGGAACTACGACTGCGACAGAGAAGGTGGAGAAAGCCGTAAAGCAGGCGATCGACAGCAAACCGGTGAAAACGGTAGAGCAGACGGTGGACAAGCTGGTGAAAGCCGGAAAATCCGCAGCGGCAGAGGCAGCAAAAGCCGTGGAAAAATACCGCGCAGCCGCCGATCCGGAAAAGAAGCCGGCTACAAAGCCGGAAACCAAGTCGGAAGCAAAATCAGAGGCAAAACCAGAGACAAAAACGAAAAAAAGCACAGGCATGAGTGAACTCGGCGAGGAGCTGCAGAGAAAATTCGAGACAGAGGAGAGATAACACATGGTGAATCTGACAGCGGCGGAACGCGTCTATGAATACTGGATCGACAAGGCCTCTTCGGCTGCCGATCTGGTGCTGAAGATTGTGTTTGCAGTAATTCTGTTTCTGGTTGCACGCAAACTGATCCTGTGGCTCTGTGGTCTGATCCGGAAAAACATGCGGCGTTTTCACACGGAGGAGGCGGTGGTCAGTTTCACCGTTTCCATGGTGAAATACAGTCTGAACACGCTGCTGGTGCTGACCATTATCGTTCAGCTCGGCATCGTATCCGAAGCGTCGATCGCAGCAGCCATCGCCTCCGCCGGCGTTGCCGTATCCCTGGCATTGCAGGGCGGCCTCTCAAACTTTGCAGGCGGGGTGATGATTCTGCTGCTGAAGCCATTTAAGGTCGGTGACTACATCATTTTCCCGGGCGAAGGCCAGGAGGGAACGGTCAAAAAGATTGAGATGTATTACACGACAATCAACAGCATCGACAACCGTACCATCATGATCCCGAACGCCAATCTTACGAATCACACCATCATCAACGTGACGGCAATGGACCGCAGAAAGCTGGAAATCAAAGTCGGCATTTCTTATGAGTCCGATATCAGAAAAGCGAAGGATATCCTGCGCCGCCTCGTTGAGGAGGAGCCGCATTTTCAGTCGGAGGAGCAGCAGTTTTTCGTAGATGAGCTGGGCGAGAGCGCGATCACGGTCGGTCTGCGCGCCTGGGTCGCAACGGAAAATTACTGGCCGGTCAAATGGAAAATGAATGAGCGCATCAAAGAAGAGTTTGACGCGGCGGGAATTTCCATCCCGTATAACCAGCTCGATGTCCACATCTGCCCGGAACCGGCGAACAAAAAAGCCGGAAAAGGCGATAAATAAAGGATATTTTGAAAATTAACCCTTGCAATTGCACGGAAAAGGTGCTATAGTAAAGTTGTTAATAAGTGACTGTTAAGGAGTGGACGATTTCGTCCACTCTTTCTTGTGTACAGGGAAATGAAAGAATTTTTCGAAAGTTTCCCTAAATCAAAAAAGGTGGTGAGGATTTGAGCAGAAGAGAAGAATACGAACAGAAGGCAGAAGAACTGATCACTCCGATTGTAGAAGCCAATGGTTTTGAACTGGTGGATGTGGAGTATGTCAAAGAGGGCGGTACCTGGTACCTGCGTGCTTACATCGACAAAGAAGGCGGAATTACCGTAGATGACTGCGAAATCGTCAGCCGTGCATTTTCTGACCGGCTGGACGCAGAGGACTTTATCGATGACGCCTATATCATGGAGGTCAGCTCCCCGGGCCTTGGACGTCCGCTGAAAAAAGAGAAAGACTATAAGAGAAGCATGGGAAAAGAGCTGGAAATCCGGACATACCGTGCGATCGAGAGAAACCGGGAATTTTACGGAATACTCACCGCATATGATGATAACAGTGTGACCATTTTGGAGGAGGACGGAACAGAGCGCGTCTTCCAGAAAAGCGATATTGCATTGATCCGTTTAGCATTTGATTTCTAAACAGACGCAGATACAGGAGGAAAAGAGAAAAATGAATACAGAATTAATGGAGGCCCTTGAAGTTCTTGAGAAAGAGAAGAATATCAGCAAAGATACCCTGCTTGAGGCAATTGAGCAGTCGCTGATCCAGGCCTGTAAAAACCATTTTGGCAAAGCAGATAATGTAAAGGTAAGCATTAACGCCCAGACTGGTGATTTCAAAGTCGTAGCAGAGAAAACCGTTGTTGATCTGGTACAGGATCCGATCATGGAGATCGCCCTTTCCGATGCAAAACGTGCAGACTCCCGCTATGAACTCGGCGATATCGTTCCGGTAGAAATCAAATCCAAAGAGTTCGGCCGTATTGCAACCCAGAATGCCAAAAACGTCATTCTTCAGAAGATCCGTGAGGAAGAGCGTAAAGTTCTGTTTGATCAGTACTTCGAGAAAGAGCACGATGTGGTTACCGGTGTGGTACAGCGCTATGTGGGACGCAACGTCAGCATCAACCTCGGTAAAGTAGACGCTCTGCTGACCGAGAACGAGCAGGTCAAAGGCGAGAAATTTGAGCCGACCCAGCGTGTGAAAGTATACGTTCTGGAAGTAAAGAATACAACCAAGGGACCGAAAGTCATGGTATCCCGTACCCATCCGGAACTCGTAAAACGTCTCTTTGAGTCTGAGGTTTCCGAGGTTGCAGAAGGCATCGTAGAGATCAAGAGCATTGCCCGTGAGGCAGGAAGCCGTACGAAAATGGCAGTATGGTCCAACGATCCGAACGTCGATGCAGTCGGCGCATGCGTCGGTATGAACGGAAGCCGTGTCAACGCGGTTGTCAATGAGCTGAACGGAGAGAAGATCGACATCATTACATGGGATGAGAACCCGGCACTCCTGATCGAGAACGCACTGAGCCCGGCAAAAGTTATCTCCGTTATGGCAGATCCGGATGAGAAGACCGCAAAAGTAATCGTTCCGGATTACCAGCTTTCCCTTGCCATCGGTAAAGAGGGACAGAACGCAAGACTTGCCGCACGTCTGACCGGATTCAAGATCGACATTAAGAGCGAGACCCAGGCACGCGAGGCAGGAGACTTCGACTACGTAGAAGAAGAGGAATACGAGGAAGAGGACAATTACGATGAGTCCGCAGCAGAGGAGGAAACCATCTCTGCAGAAGAAAACTTCGACGAGAATGATGTAGAAACAGCAGAGAAAGCCGGAGACGAAGAGTAATTAAAATAAAAACAAAGGCGGGATGAGCATTTGAGTACAGTTCGTAAAGTGCCGCTGCGTAAATGCATTGGCTGCAATGAAATGAAAAACAAAAAAGAAATGATCCGCGTGGTGAAAACCACCGAAGGAACGATTGTTCCGGACACAACCGGAAGAATGAACGGACGCGGTGCTTATGTCTGCTCTCTGGAATGTCTGGGGAATGCAATGAAAAACAAAGGACTTTCCCGTTCTCTGAAGGCAGAAATTCCATCAGAGGTTTATGAGCAGTTAAAGGAGGCATTTGCGAAGATTGAACAGTCAAAGTAAAGGATTATCCATGCTGGGCCTTGCCATGAAGGCGGGTAAGGTATCGAGCGGCGAATTTGCGACCGAGCAGGCCGTAAAGAGCGGCAGCGCATACCTTGTCATTCTGGCGGAAACGGCGTCGGCCAATACACAGAAGAAATTTCGCAATATGTGTGCATACTATAAAGTGCCATGCATTCTTTTTGGGGACAAAGAGCAGCTTGGAAGAGCCATCGGAAGAGAATACCGTTCTTCCCTTGCCGTATGTGAAGCGCATTTTGCAGAAAAAATAGCAGCATTGTTGGCAGAAGCGTAAGGCGTAAGGCCGGAAAGGTCGGTGGATGGATGCAGGAAACACGAAAACCGCAGAAAGAGGAGAAAAGATCATTGGAAAAGAAAGATACAGAAAATATGGAAATGAAGAAACCGGAAGAGCAGGCAAAACCGAAGAAAAAGAAAATTATTTCCGTTGTGCGTCCGCAGAACGCAACAAGTAAAGAAGCAAAAGAGTTCACAAAGAACCAGGGACAGAAAAAAGACCGTCCGTCCCGCGGAAACGGCCGTCCGGAAGGAAACCGCAATGGAAACGGAAGAAGCGAGGACCGTCCGAACCGTGGAAACGGAAACGGCGGAAATGGAGATCGTCCGAACCGCAATGGAGACCGTCCGCAGGGAGAGCGCCGTTTCAACAATAACGGAGACCGTCCGAACCGCAATGGAGACCGTCCGCAGGGAGAGCGCCGCTTCAACAATAACGGAGACCGCCCGAACCGCAGCGGAGACCGTCCGCAGGGAGAACGCCGCTTCGGCGGAAACAATGGAGACCGCCCGAACCGCAGCGGAGACCGTCCGGGAGGAGACCGCAATAACGGCGGAAGAAGTGGAAACGGTGAGAGAAGCGGAAGACCATTCGGTGAGCGTTCCGCACGTCCAAACGGAGGCAGACCGGGAAATAATGGCGGAAGACCGTTCGCAGGAAAGGATGATGATTCCCAGAATCAGAACCGCCGTCCGGGAGGAGACCGCCGCAGAACCGAGCATAAGAGCTCTGCAGGCGATACAATGAGCCTTGGCATCAAGAAGCCAGGCCGTGATACAGGAAGAAAAGAAAAAGACAAAAACAAAGATTCTTTAAGAGAAAATAAATTCAGTGAAGACAGAGGAAGAGGCGGAAACCGTCCGAACCAGGGACATCATCAGCAGTCCAGACTCCCGAAAGCGCTCCAGAAACCGGTCAACAAACCGAAACAGGAAGCACCGAAGGATGAGGTAAAGGAGATTACCCTGCCGGAGAAAATGACCATCCGCGAGCTGGCTGAGAAGATGAAAATGCAGCCGGCAGTCATCGTAAAGAAACTGTTCATGGAAGGAACGATGGTTACCGTAAACCATGAGATCGATTTCGAAAAAGCACAGGAAATCGCGCTTGATTATAACATCATCGCTGAGCCGGAAGAGAAAGTCGATGTGATCGAAGAGCTCTTAAAAGAGGACGAAGAGGATGAAAAAGACATGGTTCCGCGTCCGCCGGTAGTCTGCGTTATGGGACACGTTGACCACGGTAAAACATCTCTTCTGGACTGCATCCGGAACACCCATGTCACCGACCGCGAGGCTGGCGGTATTACCCAGCACATCGGTGCATACACCGTTTCGATCAACAAACAGAAGATTACGTTCCTCGATACCCCGGGACATGAGGCATTCACCGCTATGCGTATGCGTGGAGCCAATGCAACGGATATCGCCATTCTCGTTGTCGCAGCAGACGACGGTGTGATGCCGCAGACCGTTGAGGCAATCAACCATGCAAAAGCAGCCGGCGTTGAGATCATCGTTGCGATCAATAAGATCGATAAACCAGGCGCAAACGTAGAGCGTGTAAAACAGGAGCTCTCCGAGTACGAACTGATTCCGGAGGACTGGGGCGGAAGCACCGTATTCGTTCCGGTATCTGCAAAGAACAACGAAGGTATCGACGATCTGCTGGAGATGATCCTTCTGACTTCCGAAGTGCTCGAGCTGAAAGCAAACCCGAACCGGAAAGCAAGAGGTCTTGTCATCGAGGCTGAGCTGGATAAAGGAAAAGGACCGGTTGCTACCATTCTGGTACAGAAAGGTACCCTGCATGTCGGCGATTACATCGCAGCAGGCGCATGCTCCGGTAAAGTCCGTGCGATGATGGATGATAAGGGACGCCGCGTCAAAGAGGCAGGCCCGTCTACTCCGGTTGAGATTCTCGGACTTTCCGATGTTCCGAACGCAGGAGAGATCCTCGTTCAGACCGATAACGATAAAGAAGCAAAGAACTTCGCAGCAACCTTCGTGGCAGAGAACAAGAAGAACCTGCTTGAGGAGACAAAAGCGAAGATGTCCCTGGATGATCTGTTCAACCAGATTCAGGAGGGTAACTTAAAAGAACTGGCACTTGTTGTCAAAGCCGATGTACAGGGATCTGTCGAGGCAGTAAAACAGAGTCTTGTCAAACTCTCCAACGAGGAAGTTGCCGTACGCGTCATCCACGGCGGTGTCGGTGCGATCAACGAGTCCGACGTTATGCTGGCAACCGCATCTTCCGCCATCATTATCGGATTTAACGTACGCCCGGATGCGAACGCAAAATCCATGGCAGAGCAGAACGGCGTAGACATCCGTCTGTACCGTGTCATCTACCAGGCAATTGAGGATGTTGAGGCAGCCATGAAGGGTATGCTTGAGCCGGTTTACGAAGAGAAAGTTATCGGCCATGCCGAGGTACGTCAGCTCTTCAAGGCATCCGGTGTCGGAACGATCGCCGGAAGCTATGTACTGGACGGAACGTTCCAGAGAGGCTGCAAAGTTCGAATCAGCCGCGAAGGAAACCAGATCTTCGAAGGAAATCTGGCATCCCTCAAACGTTTCAAAGACGATGTCAAAGAAGTGCGCTCCGGCTATGAGTGCGGTCTTGTATTTGAAGGATTCAACGATCTTCAGGAGTTCGATCAGGTCGAGGCTTATATCATGGTAGAAGTGCCGAGATAGAAATGAGGAATTAAGTTGAGAAAAAACAGTATTAAAAACACCAGGATCAACGGGGAAGTACAGAAAGAGCTTTCCAACATCATCCGGAACGAGATCAAGGATCCGCGCATCGGAATGATGACCTCTGTCACAGCGGCAGAGGTAGCGCCGGATCTGAAGACGTGTAAAGTATATATCAGTGTGTTTGGCGATGATGAGGCGAAGAAAGAAACCATCCGCGGCTTAAAGAGCGCGGAGGGCTTCATCCGCCGTATGCTGGCCAAGACCATTAACCTCCGCAATACACCGGAGCTGACCTTTGTCCTGGATGAGTCGATTGAATATGGCGTTACGATGTCGAAACTGATTGATGAAGTAACACACAAAGAAGACAAAAAGGATGAGGAAAATGAAGAAAATTGATGAAATTCTAAACGGAGTCTCCTGCATGGCCATCGCCGGACACGTTCGTCCGGACGGTGACTGCATCGGTTCCTGCCTGGGATTATACCAGTATCTTCGCGACAATCGGCCGGAGATTCAGGCAGATGTCTATCTTGAGGATCCACGGCCGGAATTTTCCTATCTTCCGGGTTTTTCTGAGGTAAAGACAAGCTGTGAAGAGAAAGCGTACGACCTTGTGGTCCTTCTGGATGTATCCAGCGAGGAGCGCATCGGCGTTGCCGCACCGCTTCTTGCAAAAGCGGGAAAGACGATCTGCATCGATCACCATGTGACGAATACAGAATATTGCGAAATCAATCACGTAGAGCCGGATGCAAGCTCTGCCTGCGAGGTGCTGTTTGGGCTTCTGGAGGAAGAAAAGATCTCCGAGCCGTGCGCCGAGGCGCTGTACACCGGTATTGTGACCGATTCCGGCGTATTCCAGTACAGCAGCACCTCTCCGCACACGATGCGGGTTGCGGCCGCTCTGATGGAAAAGGGAGTTCCGTTTACCAGAATCATCGAGGATGCATTCTTCAAGAAAACATACGTACAGAACCAGATTATGGGACGCACGCTGACAGAGAGCATCATGCTTCTCGACAAGCAGTGTATTGTCGGTATCGTGCGGAAGAAGATCATGGACTTCTATGGCCTGACATCGGGAGATATGGACGGCATTGTCAGCCAGTTAAAAAATACAGAAGGCGTTCACGTAGCGATCTTCCTGTATGAGCTGGAGCCGCAGGTCTTCAAAGTAAGCCTCCGCTCCGACGAGCTGGTTGATGTGAGCAAAATCGCAGCCGTATTCGGCGGCGGCGGCCATATCCGTGCGGCTGGCTGCACGATGTCAGGTTCTCCGTATGATGTAATCAACAATCTGACTCTGTATATCGAAAAACAGCTTCTTGCAGAAGAGGAAGAAGAGACGACAGAGGAAGAAGCATAAACAGGAAACAGCCGGGCGCAGAAAATATATCCACGCCCGGTTTTCTTGTGAAAAAGAGGGAGACAAAACAACATGATAAACGGAGTTCTGAACGTATGGAAAGAGGCGGGATTTACGTCGCATGACGTGGTTGCGAAGCTGCGCGGCATCCTGCACCAGAAAAAAATCGGCCACACCGGAACCCTAGACCCGGATGCGACGGGCGTGCTTCCGGTCTGCCTTGGAAAGGGAACGCGTCTCTGCGATATGCTGACCGATGAAACGAAGACGTATGAAGCGCTGCTTCACCTTGGAATCGCAACGGATACGCAGGACATGAGCGGAACCGTGACAGCAGAAGCGCCAGTGACCGTGACGGAAGAAGAGGTGCGGGACTGCATCGCCTCGTTTGTCGGGGAGCAGCAGCAGGTGCCGCCGATGTATTCCGCGCTGAAGGTTAATGGAAAGAAACTCTACGAGCTGGCGCGGGAAGGCATCGAGATCGAGCGGAAGGCCCGCACGGTGCACTTTTACGAGATCAGCATTCTGGAAATGAAGCTTCCGCTGGTGCGCATGGAGGTAACGTGTTCGAAGGGAACGTATATCCGCACCCTGTGCCACGATATCGGCGAAAAACTGGGCTGCCACGGATGTATGGAGCAGCTGATCCGCACGAGAGTCGGCCAGTTTGACCGAAACGGAGCGCACACGCTTGACGAGATCGCAGCGATTGTCGGTGAGGGCCGCCTTTCGGAGATCCTCGTGCCGGTCGATGAAATGTTTGCCGCGCTGCGCAGCTTTGCGACAGCGGACGATCATGCGAAAAAGCTTGCGGAAAACGGAAATCCGCTGAAACCGGCGCAGATCCGCGAAATCGGGGAAACTGCTTCCGGCGGGGACTTCGCAGAAGACGAGGAGTTCCGCCTTTATCTCGATGGCGGAACGTTTGTCGGTATTTATCAATACAGACCATCACAAAACTTAACCAGACCGGTCAAGTTATTTCTGGAGAGAACATGAGATATCTAACAAAAACACTGGATTTTGACAGCAGAGGGGACAGCGTTGTAACCCTGGGAAAATTTGACGGCCTCCACCGGGGGCATATGCTTCTGATCCGTCGTGTCCTTGCAATCGGCAGAACGGAAGGACTGGAAACGGTTGTGTTTACGTTTGACGTGCCGCCGCAGTCGAAAGTGCAGCATGTCAAGCCGCATCAGCTGCTGACGAATGAGGAGAGAAGAGCCCGCCTCGAACAGCTTGGCATGGACTGCCTTGTGGAATGCCCGTTTGTGGATGAAGTGATGCACATGACGCCGGAAGCCTTTATCAAAGAGATTCTGGTGGATAAGCTGCACGCGAAAAAAGTTGTTGTGGGAAAGGATTTCGGTTTTGGCTACAAGAGAAGCGGCACAGCCGAAATGCTGAAAGAAATGGGCCCGTCCCTTGGTTTTGAAACCGAGATCATCGAAAAAGCAGAGGAAAACGGCCGCGAGATCAGCAGCACCTGGGCACGGGAAGAGCTGGAACAGGGCAATATGGAAGCCGTGAGCGGTCTGCTCGGCTACGATTACGCGGTTCACGGCGAGATTGTCCACGGTCATGCACTCGGCAGAACGATCGGCGTGCCGACCATCAATCAGATCCCGCCGGCAGAAAAGCTGCTTCCGCCGTTCGGCGTCTACGTTTCCGAGGTGAAAATCGAAGGAAAAATTTATTACGGTATCACAAACATCGGTGTTAAGCCGACGGTACAGGAAAAATTTACCGGCGTGGAGACGAATCTTTTTGACTGCAGCGAGGATCTCTATGGAAAACAGGCGGAGGTTTCTCTGTTAAAATTTCTGCGCCCGGAGCAGAAATTTGTTTCGATCGACGCGCTGAAAAACCAGCTCGATCATGATGTTGCGGCAGGAAAAAAATATGTAGAAAAAAAGTTCGCTCAGCAGTGAAACACTCGCTGTTTCGCTGCGTAAGAAAGTGATTCAGGTGTGAGCAGCTCTCCTTTTGCGAAGCAAAACTTAAAATGAGAGCTGCGAAAGTTACAGTTCGGAGAACTGTAACTACGTGAAAATTCATCGCGAAAACATCTGATTTTAGTATTTACAATTCGAAAAGCGTATGCTATACTAATCGAGTATGTGGGACAAAAAAGATCCCCGGACCCTGATTCAGAGGCAGGACACTCCGACCACTTCTTAGTCAGCGGTGCAATCAAAATAATAGGAGGAATTTAAAATGATTTCGAAAGAAAAAAAACAGGCAATCATCAAAGAGTATGCAAGAACTGAGGGAGATACAGGATCACCGGAAGTACAGGTAGCTGTTCTTACCGCAAGAATCGAGGAGCTCACTGAGCATCTGAAAGTTCACCACAAAGATCATCACTCCAGAAGAGGTCTTCTGAAAATGGTTGGTCAGAGACGTGGTCTGCTTGACTACTTAAAGAAAACTGATATTGAAAGATACCGTGCTTTAATCGAGAAGTTAGGAATCAGAAAATAATCAGCTTGGAACAACGGGCGGGATACATTTTCCGCCCGTTTCTTTGCTTGTAAGATCAAAGACAGCAAACGACATGGAGCCATTCTGGGCGCAGGAATTTTATCCGAGACCACTGAAAAACACATTGAAAGCTGCATCTTGTCCGTATTCCGGTGTGCTTTTCAGTTGTTTCGGAAATTCTGCTCAGAAGAAAAAAAGGAGATTATTTATGTACAAGAGTTTTTCTATGGAACTGGCAGGCAGAACCCTGACCGTAGACGTAGGCCGTGTAGCAAAACAGGCAAACGGCGCAGCATTTATGCATTATGGCGATACTGTAGTTCTTTCTACAGCAACCGCATCTGAGAAACCGCGTGATGGCATCGACTTCTTCCCATTAAGCGTTGAGTACGAAGAGAAGATGTACGCCGTTGGAAAAATCCCGGGCGGATTCAACAAAAGAGAAGGAAAAGCAAGCGAGCACGCAATTCTGACCAGCCGTGTCATTGACCGTCCGATGCGTCCGCTGTTCCCAAAAGATTACCGCAACGATGTTACCTTAAACAACATGGTAATGTCCGTAGATCCGGAGTGTGATCCGGAAGTAGTCGCAATGCTGGGTTCCGCAATCGCAACCTGCATTTCCGACATCCCGTTTGACGGTCCGTGTGCCATGACTCAGATCGGTATGATCGACGGCGAGTTCATCGTAAACCCGACTCTCGCACAGAAAGCAGTATCCGACCTGAAACTGACCGTAGCTTCCACCAGAGAGAAAGTCATCATGATCGAAGCCGGAGCAAAAGAGATTCCGGAAGCAAAAATGATCGACGCCATCTACAAAGCACACGAAGTAAACCAGGAAATCATCAAATTCATCGACAGCATCGTAGCAGAGGTTGGAAAACCGAAACACGCTTATGAGAGCTGCGCTATTCCGGAAGAGCTGTTTGCAGCGATCAAAGAGATCGTTCCTCCGGCCGAGATGGAAGAGGCTGTTTTCAGCGATGACAAACAGACAAGAGAAGAAAACATCCGTGTCATCACCGAGAAACTCGAGGAGGCATTTGCCGACAACGAAGAGTGGCTGGCAGTATTAGGCGAGGCTGTTTACCAGTATCAGAAAAAGACTGTTCGTAAGATGATCTTAAAAGACCACAAACGTCCGGACGGCCGTGCGATCACAGAAATCCGTCCTCTGGCAGCAGAGGTTGACATTATCCCGCGTGTTCATGGTTCCGCTATGTTCACCCGTGGACAGACTCAGATCTGCAACGTAACAACACTGGCTCCGCTTTCCGAAGCACAGAAACTGGACGGACTGGATGAGTTCGAGACCTCCAAACGTTACATGCATCAGTACAACTTCCCGTCCTACTCTGTAGGTGAGACAAAACCGTCCCGCGGACCGGGACGCCGTGAGATCGGCCATGGTGCTCTGGCAGAACGTGCCCTGGTTCCGGTACTTCCGACCGAGGAAGAGTTCCCGTACGCAATCCGTACCGTATCCGAGACCTTCGAGTCCAACGGTTCTACTTCCCAGGCAAGTATCTGTGCATCCACCATGTCTCTGATGGCTGCCGGTGTACCGATCAAAAAACCGGTTGCAGGTATCTCCTGCGGTCTGGTAACAGGCGAGACCGATGATGATTACCTCGTACTGACCGATATCCAGGGTCTCGAAGACTTCTTCGGCGACATGGACTTTAAGGTAGCTGGTACCCACGACGGAATCACTGCAATCCAGATGGATATCAAGATCCATGGACTGACCCGTCAGATCGTAGAAGAGGCGATTGCCAGAACGAAACAGGCAAGAGAGTACATCCTGACCGAGGTTATGGAGAAAGCGATCGCAGAGCCGCGTAAGACGGTCGGCGAGTTCGCTCCGAAGATCATCCAGATGATGATCGACCCGCAGAAGATCGGTGAAGTTGTCGGCCAGAGAGGAAAGACCATCAACGCCATCATCGATGAGACCGGCGTAAAGATCGACATCACAGATGACGGTGCAGTTTCCATCTGCGGAACCGAGCAGGCTATGATGGATCAGGCAAAGAAATATATCGAGATCATCGCAAGCGACTTTACCGAGGGACAGATCCTGACCGGAAAAGTTGTCAGCATCAAAGACTTCGGTGCTTTCCTTGAGTTCGCACCTGGAAAAGAAGGTCTGGTACACATCTCCAAGCTCGCCAAACAGCGTGTTGAGAAAGTAGAAGACGTTGTCAGCCTTGGCGATGTTGTAAAAGTAGTCTGCATGGGCAAAGATAAGATGGGCCGTGTAAGCTTCAGTATCAAGGATGTTCCGGCAGACGCGAAATAAATAGATCTGCCAGACGATAAAGAGCGGGGAACACAGAAAAAGGGATCTGCAAAACGGTTCGTTTTTCTGTGTTTTCTTATGTCCAATAGGAGTGAAAGCTATGAGATACCATAATATAACGAAAGACGATATGCTGAACGGAGACGGCCTGCGCGTCGTGCTCTGGGTCGCCGGATGCGGTCATCACTGCAAGGGATGTCAGAATCCGATTACCTGGGATCCAAATGGCGGCATCCCGTTTGATGACGCGGCAAAGGCAGAAATTTTTGAACAGCTGGACAAGGACTACATTTCCGGCATCACCTTTTCCGGCGGAGATCCGCTGCATGAGGCAAACCGGGCGGATGTGACGGCTCTGGCAAAAGAGATCAAGGAAAGATATCCGAAAAAAGATATCTGGGTTTACACCGGATATGAGTGGGAATCCGTCTGTGATCTGGAACTGATGGATTACACGGACGTGGTTGTGGACGGCCGCTTTATTCTTGCCCAGAGGGACGTTACCTTGGAATGGAAGGGCAGCCCGAATCAGAGAGTCATTGATGTGAAAAAGACGAGAGCACGCGGCGAAGTCGTACTGTTCGGCGAAAAGTAGTCACGCAAAAAGAAAAGGAGACGCTTTATGGAAACCATTAAAATTCAGTATTTAAACGATGAAATTGAGCGCCTGCGCTATATCGACGGAAAGTCCGACTGGATCGACCTGCGCGCGGCAGAAGAAGTAGAGTTAAAGGCCGGAGAATTCAAGCTGATCCACCTCGGCGTTGCCATGCAGCTGCCGGAGGGCTACGAGGCGCATATTGTGCCGAGAAGCAGCACCTTCAAGAACTTCGGTATTATCCAGACGAACCACTGCGGTATCATCGATGAGAGCTACTGCGGACCGAACGACTGGTTCTACATGCCGGCGTATGCCCTGCGCGACACCGTGATTCATGTGAATGACCGCATCTGCCAGTTCCGCATCGAGAAACACCAGCCGACCATCGGCTTTGAAGAAGTTGACCACTTAAACGGCGAGGACCGCGGCGGAATTGGAAGTACAGGAAAAAGATAACAACAGACGAAATAAAAAGAGCCTCCGGGTGTCAGAAAATCTGACATTTCCGGGGGCTTTTTGTTGCGGGCACACCAAACATGTACATGGTATATCAAGCACGATCCGGATCCGGCGAATCTGGTTTATGTTTTAAATGCTATTGTTTCATCTGTACCGTATTGTTTGTGATTTTGAATTTTTTGAAACTGTTGATAAAACTTGAAATCCTGCTATATCCATACTGCTTCACATCGAAGCCCGGGAAACGGTTCCGCAGGGCATCGTGAATAATGCTGAGGTTGTCGATATGGCCTCCGTTGGAGCAGATCAGATCCGTGATACATTTTTCAATCTGCTGGCGCGATACGGTGTTCTGGCGTTCCTTTACGAGGTAATTATGACCGGTTTTCAGCACTTCGATATCGTTCATGCTTTCTAGAAACGTGGAAAGTTTGGAATAACCGTAATTTCGAACGTCAAACTCTGAGAATTTCTTCTGCAGGATACTGCCGATCTCACTAAGTGTCGTATTTTTTCCGTGATCATTGTTCTCTGTCAGTACACGGGAAACCGTCCGCTCGATTTCTGCCTTGCTTGTAATGGAAGGGGGTTCGTCCTGAGAAGTGCCGTAGCGCGCCGGATTTTCCGAGACAGCGGTAATCGCAGGGGAGATATCGTCCTCGTTCTGGGAAATGATTTCGAGAATTTTAAAGGCATCGCACGCAACGCGGAAGGAAGAAGGGGTTTTCTGCTCGCCCATGCCGAGCACAAACATGCCGGATTCACGCAGACGCTGCGCCAGCTTGGTAAAATCAGAGTCCGAAGAAACCAGGCAGAAGCCCTCCACATTTCCGGAGTAGAGGATGTCCATGGCATCGATGATCATCGCGGAGTCAGTTGAATTTTTTCCGTTCGTATTGCTGTACTGCTGGATCGGATTGATCGAGTAGCGCAAAAGCTGCTCTTTCCAGCTCTTTTTCGAGATATCGGTCCAGTCCCCGTAGATCCGTTTGTACGTGGCAACACCCTGGTCGGAAACCTCGTCCAGGATATATTTGATGTATTTCGGGGAAACATTGTCCGCATCGATCAATACGGCAAACCGGCTGTCTTTCTGTTCCATAGATTCTGTCCTTTCTGCGGCTTGAATAGTTACGAAAATAGATATCTCTAGTTTAGTACATTTCGGCCTACAAATCAACCGGGAGTTTAACCGAATCAAGTAAGTCCCCTGCTTCCATTGCGAATATCTGCTTGACAATGACAAAAAAACTTGTCAAAACTATTGACAAATAAAGTTGTCAATAGTAGAGTAGTAGATGACAAGAAAAGTTGTCAAATAGAGAGCTCATCTAAAAATAAAGTGAAAGGAGATACTGCGATGCCGCTGTACAATCAGTTAAAAGAGTACCGTTCGAAGCTTGGCATCAACCAAACCGACCTTGGAAAAATGGCGGGAGTATCGAGACAGACCATCAGCCTGATTGAGCGGGGAGACTATTCACCGTCGGTGACACTGGCATTAAAACTTGCAAAAATCTGTGAAGTAAAAGTAGAAGATATTTTTCAATATGAGGAGGATGAACCATGAAAGAAAAACAGGGGAACAAACCAAATTCCTACGGAAAGCTGACGAAGCGGATGCTGATTTATCTGGGAATCGGCGGAGTCTGCGGTTTTTTTGTCGGAATTTTTATGACGTTCGGTGTGAAAAATGGCATGAGTGATCTGAGCGATCTGGTCCGCCCGCTGGCACTGCCGATCATTGCGGTAATTTTCGTTGTAAGCATTGTCCTGATGGAATTTTACAGCCGGAAATTAAAGGATACGATGAAGCATCTCGAAGAAGCAGAGGATGAACAGTACGAAGTCTTAAGCTATGAAGAAGAGAAATACGGCGCGATGCTGATGAACTGCAATGTGATTTCGCAGGTCTGCGATATCATCGTGCTGACATTTACCTTTTCCCGTTCTTGGCTGGAAGAAGCATCGGGAAAAGAGCTCGCCGGATTCCTGGCAACCTGTGCTCTGTTTTGTATCAACTTCTTTCTCTATGGCTATTATCAGATGCGTTATGTAAAAATGGTTCAGGCAGCTCACCCGGAGAAGAGAGGCGATATGAACTCAAAAAACTTCCAGAAAGACTGGATGGCAAGTTGCGATGAGGCAGAAAAAGAGATGGTATATCAGAGTGCCTATAAGGCCTATATGGCGCTGGGCAAGATGATTCAGATCCTGCTGTGTGCGACGATGATCCTGCATCTGGTGTTCCATACCGGTATTCTCGCAGTCATTGTCGTGGGCGTCATTTATCTGACGATGACACTCACATATCATCGTTCCTGTGTAAGTCTGCAGAAAGCAAAACTGAATCTGTAATCCTGTAAATACAAAAAACTGCGTGGAATGCATTTCAGAATCGTGCATTCCGCGCAGTTTTGCGTTTGGTATGAAAAATGTCAGCTGATCGGAGCCGTCGGTATCTTTGAATTATACTTTTTGTCGATATCCTTCATGACAAACAGATACGAAACACCGGTAAAGACAGCTGCCGTCACCCAGGCTGCCGGGTCACAGAAGCAGGCGAGCGGATAGCTGATGACTTTTATGGCAATCACAGCTACAATAAGGCGCGCAAAGAGTTCAGAAACACCGCCCATCATAGGTAGAAAGCCGTAGCCGCAACCCTGCATTGCATTTCGGAAAATAAAGATGGTGCAGAGCGGTACATAAAAAAGAGCACACATATAGGAATAAGTCTTTGCCCATGGCATCATGGCGGCCATATCGACATCACCCGAGAAGAAGAGGGAAAGACATGGCTTCAGAAGAAGGAAGACGAGAACAGCGGCTGCGATCGAATATGTGATGGAAGTCAGAAGTGCAGCGCGAACTCCCTTTTTAATCCGTGGAATATCGCCCTTTCCGAAATTTTGCCCGCTGTAGGTTGCCATCGTCTGTCCCATTGCGGAAAAGCCCTGTGTGACCAGATTCTGCAGCTTACAGGCCGCCGTAAAAGCGGCAACTGCCTCCGAGCCGAACAGGTTAATGGCAGCCTGCATAATCATTGTACCGGATGCGGTGATGGCAAACTGGAGTGCCATCGGAATGCCCATCGAGAGCTGATGGCGGGAATCTGCCGCATGAAGCTTCCAGTGGTGTTTTTCCGGCCACATATCCGGCATGGAGCGATAAATATAAAAAAGACAGAGCACAGCAGAAATTCCCTGGGAGAAAACGGTTGCATATCCGGCTCCCGCAACGCCCATTTTAAAACGAATGATGAGAAGCAGATCCAGAAGAACATTTAATACAGCCGAAAAAATCAGGAACATCAGCGGAGTCTGGCTGTTTCCTACTGCACGCAGATAGGAGGAAAGCAGATTGTAAAAAATCGTAGCGATCAGGCCACCGCAGATAATCATAATATAGGTATAAGCGTCCTGAAAAATATTTTCCGGTGTGTTCATGAGATGCAGCAATGGCCGCATGGAGATCATGCTGAAGAATGTCAGGACAACTGTGAAAAGGAGAGCCAGTAGAATGCCGTTTGCCACACTTCGCTTTACTCCGCGCGTATCCTTTGCACCGAACCGTTGCGATGTCAGAACCGTAAAGCCTGCTGTGATGCCCTGCGCAAATCCAAGCACCAGGAACATAATCGTTCCCGTAGAACCAACTGCAGCCAGTGCATCCGCTCCGACATATCGGCCAACGATAATCGTGTCTGCCATGTTGTAGAGCTGCTGGAAAATATTTCCGATAATCAGCGGCAGCGTAAACTGCAGAATGACCGGAAGCGGACTTCCCTTTGTCATGTCTTTTTCCATGAGAAAACCTCCTCGAAATGATGGTAAAATAAGTTTTATCTTCGCTTAAAACGAAAGTTATTTTATCACATTCTGAAGAGGTTGTCATATCCTTATTTTGACATTTTTTCTGCGAAATTTGACGAAGGGAAAAGTGAACGACTTGAATAGACAGTTATAAAAATTTGTCATATGCAGACTTTATTTTTTCCGCCATTTGCTGCAGCCTTTGCGCGCGTAGACCGAAAATACGAACTGCAAGATCACCGCAGGAAAGTATAGTTGCGCCGCCGTCAATTTTCGGATCGGAGGCAAGAAATTCCCGGATTTCATCCAGAAGGGTATCTGCGTGCTCCGATCGTGAGAGAAAGAGATTTACGTCTCGAGTCCCTGCGAGTGTGAATACGTACCGATTGGAAATAAAGCATCGTTGATCTGAAGAAGATAAAAATTAAGTTCGGACATAAAAAGTCTCCTGAAAATCATAAGATACGGAATGAGCCTGCCCGCGAAAAGAGGTCGGCCCATTCTTCCGAAGGTACGGACAAAAACCGCATCAGTGATGATGGTTGTGGATGGATGCGGAAATCCGCTGGTCAAAATCG
Organism: Blautia sp. AF32-4BH; assembly: GCF_003460565.1. Taxonomy (NCBI): domain Bacteria; kingdom Bacillati; phylum Bacillota; class Clostridia; order Lachnospirales; family Lachnospiraceae; genus Blautia; species Blautia sp. AF32-4BH. The sequence goes on from NZ_QTVL01000003.1 coordinate 239,819, forward strand.
AGCTTTTTCACCTCTTTTTCTTCACCGGGCTCAAAACGGACCGAAGTTCCGGAGGGAAGAATCACCGGACTTATCGGAAAAAACGGAGCAGGAAAGAGCACGGCGATCCGCCTGATGCTCGGCCTTGTAAAAGCGGAGAGCGGAACGATCGAACTCTTTGGAAAACCGATCACAGAGATCACACTGCAGGACCTGCAGAAAATCGGTGTATCGCTGGCAGAGTCGGGCTTCAACGGGCAGTTTACGATCGCGGAGCTGCTTGGCACCATCACGGGAAACGTTCCTGGACAGGCGGGAATTTTTGCGGTAAGCATCGCAGTTGTGCTGATTTCGTATGGGATCAGTGTAAGATTTATGGAGAAACGGGAGATTTAGAGAAATTCAAAGACGCCGGATTTCATGTTTGTATGTGAAATCCGGCGTTTTTGACGTGAGGAAAAACAATACGGAAACTTGAAAAAACTGCCGTGATATGGTATTCTCATAGAGTCGTTGACTCGAAAATAATAGAAGAAACAAGAGGAAAAACATGAAGAAATTATTTGCACAGATTGTGAAATTCGGTATCGTCGGCGTTATCAGCTTCGGCATCGACTACGTGACCGGTCTTATTGTCCTGAATCTTGTGATGGCGCTGACTTCCAGCTCTTACTTTGAAGCGGCATCCCTCATCGGTTCCGTTGCCGGATTTACCGTATCGGTCATTGCAAATTACATTTTAAGCTTCAAATTTGTCTTTGAGCGGAAAGAAGAAATGAACAAAAAAGTCGAGTTCATCACCTTTGTCGTCCTTTCCCTGATCGGCATGCTGCTCAACAGTTTCCTGATCTGGATCGTCGTAGGCCCGATCTACGGCGGTAATGTTGCACTGCAGCAGAACATAGGCCATAACCTGATCTACACAATCGCGAAAGTATTCGCGACGGCGATTGTTATGGTATACAATTTTGTGACCAGAAAAATATTTCTGGAGAAAAAGTAATTTTGAAAAGAGTTTGAAAAAGGCAGCGCAGAAAAACGCTGCCTTTTTTGAAAAAAGAAAGGCTGGTGCGTAAAAAATGGAACATTCGATCTTACAGACAGTATTGTGGAGTTACCTGATTTGTATTAATATCATTACCATAGCAGTCTATGGAATCGACAAACGAAGTGCGGTGCGGGGAAAATGGAGAATCCGCGTTTCCACCTTGCTTGGACTTGCGGCAGCCGGCGGCTCGGTGGGAGCCTTGCTGGGCATGCACCTGTTTCATCACAAGACAAGAAAAAAGAAATTCACGATTGGAGTCCCGCTGATGCTGGCGGCGCAGATCCTTCTTCTTTTCTTTCTGGCAAAAGCAGGTCTGCTGTTTTTTGCATAGAGAGCAGCAGAATTTGAAAGAGGGTTAAAAAAATGAGAGAAGAACAAACGAAGGCGACAACAGAACGCCTGATTTTTCACGTAGATGTCAACAGCGCCTTTTTATCCTGGGAGTCGGTGCGGCGGATCAAAGAGGGACTGCCGGATCTGCGGGACATTCCTGCCTGTATCGGCGGCGATCCGACGAAGCGGACAGGAATCGTTGTGGCAAAGTCGATCCCGGCGAAAAAATGCGGTGTCCAGACCGGTGAACCTGTGGCAATGGCACTGCGGAAATGTCCGAACATGGTCATTGTCCCGAGTGATTTCGACCTCTACGTCAGGTGTTCCCGTGCCTTCAAGAAAATCTGCGCCGCCTACACCCCGGTCATGGAATCCTTTTCGATCGATGAGGTATTCCTCGATATGACGGGAACTTCCCTTCTGTATCCGGACCCGATTGCGGCGGCGCACGAAATCAAGGACCGGATTTACGAGGAGCTTGGATTTACCGTCAATATTGGAATCTCCACAAATAAACTCCTGGCCAAAATGGCATCTGATTTCGAAAAACCAAACAAAGTACACACTCTGTTCCCAGAAGAAATCCCCGAAAAAATGTGGCCGCTTCCGGTACGCGAGCTGTTGTTCCTCGGAAAAGCATCCGAAAAGAAACTGATCGAGGCCGGAATCCGCACAATCGGAGACTTGGCGCATGCGCGCGAAGCGGATATCCAGACGCTGATCGGCAAGAAAAACGGCCATCAGCTCTACCAGTACGCCCGCGGCATCGATGATTCCCCTGTAAAAGCGCAGCCCGATGAGGCCAAAGGCTTCAGCGCCGAGACGACCTTCAACGAGGACATCATCTCCATCGAACAGGTGAATCCGATCCTTCTCGCCCAGTGCGACATCGTAGCCGCCCGCATGCGTCGGAAAAAGAAAAAATGCACCTCCGTTTCCGTAACGTTTCGCACTCTCGAGTTTCGAAACCGTTCACACCAGACCAAACTCCCCAATGCGACAGATGTGACAGATGAAATCTACCGCTGCGCCAAACAGCTCTTCCGCGAATCCTGGAAAGGCGAGCCCCTCCGCCTGATCGGCGTCGCCGTGACCGGTCTTACCGAAGACGATTTCGAACAGCTCTCCCTCTTCGAAGATCCCGAAAAGAAGGAGAAAAGCCGTAAACTCGATGCCGCCCTCGACGCGATCCGCCAGAAATACGGCAACGACAAAGTCACCCGCGCGAGCATCCTGAACGGCACACAGGGGATTGCGAGAAAAGCGAAGGCAGAGATGAAAAATGATGCGGAAAGCTGCGAGCTGAGAAATCAGCATAGTTGATTTCCCCTGGTGAGTGGAAGAAATTCTGCGAACCTTGGAAAGCTGATAATCATCTGTGCGAGGTATCTATCCCCAACCGGGAGATTGCTGCAGGAAGGGGTTACGGAAGTCATCAAACTTGGAATCGCCTTTTCTGGAAAAAATGTAAAAATTTGGACGGTATAAAAACAGGAGAAGACAAAACAGGGGGAAGCAAAATGAAAAAATTAACAACGGTAAAGATATGGCAGTTCGCAGCAGGCCAGTTTGGATGGGCGCTGCTGTCTGGTATCATATCGAACTGGCTGGTGTACTTTTATCAGCCGGATGAAACCGCAATCAGCCAGGGACAGACGGTATTCATACCGCAGGGTCTGGTGATTTTCGGGGTTTTTACCATCATTGGAGGGATCACAGCCTTCGGAAGAATTTTTGATGCATTCACTGATCCGATGATTGCGTCCTGGTCAGATCGGTGCACTTCAAAAAACGGACGGCGGATCCCGTTCTTAAAAGGCGCGTCCCTGCCGCTGGCACTTTCCACCGTGCTGGTGTTCTGGTCACCGGTGAATGAAAACAGCTGGATCAATGCGGCATTCTTGTTTGGTATGATTCTGGCATATTACCTTTCGATCACGGCATACTGTACTCCGTACAATGCCCTGATTCCGGAACTGGGCCATACACAGCAGGAACGCCTGAATATATCCACCATCATTTCTTTCACCTTTATTGCAGGAACCGCTGTGGCCTATCTGGCACCGGCGATCTGGGGTACGCTGATTCCTTCCTTCGGAAGAGTAAATGCAATCAGGATCACTTTCACAGCCATGGCAGCGGCAGCATTCGTATGCATGCTTGTGCCGGTATTCTGCATCCGGGAAAAAGATTACGTAGATACCGTTCCCTCGAAGGATTCGGCTTTTCGTTCCCTTACAGCAACCTTTCGGAATGGAGAATTCCGGAAATTTGTAGGATCTGATATCTTTTACTGGATCGCCCTCACCATGTTCCAGACGGGCCTTCCGTTTTTCGTTACCAGTCTGCTGAAACTCCCGGAGACAATGACAACACTGTATTTTGTGGGAATGACCGCACTGTCGCTTGTCTTTTACGTTCCGGTCAACAAGCTGACACCGAAACTGGGCAAGAAAAAGATGATTCTGTTTGCATTTGCTGTTTTCAGCCTTGCATATTTTTACACAGGTTTTATGGGAAACATCCCATTCATCCCGGAAACCGTACAGGGTCTGATTCTGACAGTCGTGGCAGCACTTCCCATGGCGATTTTCGGTATTCTGCCGCAGGCAGTTGTCGCGGATATCGCACAGAGCGATGCAGTTACCTCAGGAAGCAGCCGAGAGGGAATGTTCTACGCAGCCCGGACCTTCGCTTTCAAGCTGGGCCAGAGCCTTTCCATGCTGATTTTTACCGCAGTCTCCACCATCGGAGCGGGAACTGGAACCGGCTACCGGATTGCCGCATTCGGTGCAGCTGTATTCTGCGGCGCAGGCGGACTGATACTGATGTTTTACGATGAGAAAAAGATTAACTGCGTGATCAACGGAAAAGCATAGGTCAGTACTCAGCACGGCGGCCTTTTTTATGTGTAGAAGCTATTCGGCATAAAGGAGAAAGGATCACAGGTGATACAGACCAGATGCTGCGGCAGCTGCAGTTTCACATTATCTCGAAATCAGCTCCTCCGCATGCTTTAACGCATCCGAAATATTCGAACAGAAATTTTCTTCCCCGACAAGATCCACAAAGCCGGATTTTTTCATCACCTTCATCGGCTGCTCATTCACATGAGAGAAGACGAGGGTGATCCCTTTCGATTCGCAGAGCTTCGTCAGATTCTGTAGTGCATTCATGGCTGTACTGTCGATCGCCGGTACGCTCCGCATCCGGAGAACGAGACATTTTGTGAAATCCTTTACCACGATGTGCTCAATCGCATCCGCCGCGCCAAAGAAGAGCGGTCCTGTGATCTCGTATACACGGACTTCCAGCGGCAGCTTCTGCAGATGTTCATCCACCGCCGGGGAATCATCGTCCACATAGACCCAGCTGTCGGCGTGCGTCCGCCGTTTTTGATATTTGCCGCCGTTCTGGCAATCACTCCCGTAGCCGGAATACCGCCGAAAAGCGCAGAAGCAATATTTCCGGCACCCTGTGCAATCAGCTCTGTATCCGAACGATGCTTGCTGTTGATCATGCCGTCCGCAACAACACAGGAGAGAAGCGACTCAATCGCCGCAAGCACCGCGATCGTAAACGCATTTGGAATCGCCGACTGAATCAGTTTCATGTCAAAAACCGGCAGATGAAGCGCCGGAAGCAAGAACCTTTCAAGTATAGCATAAGAGACGGGAAGCAGGAAACCTTAAAAGGAATTGTTTACCTTTCTATACAATCATGTTATGCATGACATTGCACACAGCCGGCAGAAAAATCCGAATGGAAAATTTTTCTGTCACTTTTTTGATTTTTTCAGTGACTTTCCTCTATGATCTATGGTACACTAATCCAAGCGCGTTAAAAACGAGAATAGAATATCAAATGGAGGAAATCTCAAAATATGAGCAAAAAGAAAGGCGAAGGCCTGAAATCATTCAACAGGGGATTTAACGTGCCGGATACCTACATTATCATCTTTTTTGTGGTGGTTATCGCGGCCGTCATGACCTTCCTCGTCCCGAAAGGCTATTACGAGACGGAGGATGTCACGTACCTGATGAACGGGGTAGAAAAGACCCGTACCGTCATCAAAGACGGAAGCTTCCAGTATCTGACCGATGCTGCCGGAAAACCGGTCACAGAAGGCGTTGCACTGTTCAGCGGCGACGGCGGAACCGGATTTTTCAATTACATGTATAACGGAATTATCAGCAGCTCCGCTATCGAAATCATCGCATTTCTGATGGTAGTCGGCGGTGCTTTCGGCATCATGATCCGCACCGGAGCCGTTGAAGCCGGTCTGATCGGCCTGATCCGTAAAGCAAAAGGAGCCGAAAAACTGCTGATCCCGGTCCTTTTCGTCCTGTTTTCCCTCGGCGGAGCCGTGTTCGGAATGGGAGAAGAGGCCCTTCCGTTCACCATGATCCTCTGCCCGCTGTTCGTCGCTGTCGGATACGACACGGTCATTGCCGTGCTTGTCACGTACGTCGCAACACAGATCGGCTTCGGATCCTCCTGGATGAACCCGTTCTCTGTCGGAATCGCACAGGGAATCGCCGGCGTTGACGTCTTCTCCGGCGCAGGTTTCCGTATGGTGATGTGGGTGGTGTTCACCGCTCTTGGCTGCGGCATGACCATGTTCTATGCAGCAAAAGTAAAAAAGACCCCGGAAATCTCCGTTGCTTACGAAAGTGACCAGTATTTCCGTGATCAGAACGAAAAAACAGGCATCGACGAGGGCCATTCCTTCGGCATCGGCCATATCCTAGTTCTGGTGACACTGGCTGTTACCGTTGTCTGGGTTATCTGGGGCGTTATGGCAAAAGGTTATTACATGGCCGAAATCGCAACCCAGTTCTTCATCATGGGAATTGTGGCAGGTGTGATCGGTGTCATTTTCCATCTGAATGACATGAAAGTGAACGACATTGCCGTTTCCTTCAAAGACGGCGCAAAAGACCTGATCGGCGCAGCACTCGTTGTTGCGATGGCACAGGGCATCATGCAGGTGCTCGGCGGTTCCGATCCGACCACACCGACCGTTATCAACACCATTATGTACGGCATCTCACAGGCACTGGCCGGTCTTTCCGGTGCAGCCGCAGCCGTGCTGATGTACGTGTTCCAGTCGGTCTTCAACTTTTTCGTCGTGTCCGGCTCCGGCCAGGCGGCGATCACCATGCCGATCATGGCACCGCTCGCGGACCTTCTCGGCGTATCCCGCCAGACATCCGTCCTTGCGTTCCAGCTCGGTGATGCTTTCACAAACCTGATCGTCCCGACCTCCGGCTGCCTGATCGGCTCCCTGGCGATTGCAAAAATCGAGTGGTCGAACTGGATCAAATTCATGTGGAAATTCTTAGGGATACTGATGATTGGAGCAGTCATTACGATTCTGATTGCGGTTGCCATTGGATTTTAAGAGGAGTGAGAGAAAATGATATTATTTCAGAACATAGACGTCTATGCGCCGGAATACCTCGGAAGAAAAGACGTTCTTACTGTGTATGATAAAATTGTCAAGATCGCAGATGCCGGCACGATAACGGCAGACGGCCTGCTCTTTGGCGCGGAGACCGTAGACGGAACCGGACTTGTCCTGACACCTGGCTTTGTCGACTGCCATGTTCACGTGCTCGGCGGAGGCGGCGAGGGCGGCTTTGCCAACCGCACCCCGGAGGCGACGATGGAAGGCCTGAACAAGTTCGGTGTGACAACCGTTGTCGGCTGCCTCGGAACTGACGGCATTGGCCGTGACATGTGCGCGCTCGTGGCAAAAACAAAAGGCCTCCGGGAGCAGGGCATGTCCGCCTGGTGCTACACCGGCAGCTATCAGGTTCCGGTGCGTACACTGACGGATGGAATTACGAAAGATATCATGATGATCGAAGAAATCATCGGAACCGGCGAAATCGCCATCTCGGACCACCGATCCTCACAGCCGACCTTCGAAGAATTCGCCCGACTGGCAGCAGACACGCGCCTCGGCGGTGTTCTTTCCGGGAAAGCGGGAGTGATCAATGTCCACCTTGGCGACGGTGCAAGATGTATGGAGCTGATCGAACGCGTCATCAGCGAAACCGAAATCCCGGCCAGCCAGTTCCTCCCGACCCATGTCAACCGGAATGAGAAGCTGTTCCAGAAGGCAATTGAATACGCCGTAAAGGGCGGTGCGGTCGATTTCACCGGAAATGAAGAGATCGATTACTGGGAAACTGTCTGTGATGAAGTCCGCGTGTGCAAAGGAATCCGCCGCATGCTGGATGCAGGCGTGAATCCGAAACACATCACCATCTCATCCGACGGTCAGGGCAGTCTGCCGATCTTTAATGAGAAGGGAGAATTCCTGCGGATGGGCATGGGCCAGTCGAGCTGTTTGCTGAAAGAAGTAAAAGAATGCGTGGAGAAAGCGGGAATTCCGCTGGAAACCGCAATTTCGACGATTACGGCAAACCCGGCAGAGATCCTGTCACTGAAAGGAAAAGGAAAAATCCAGGAAGGGTTTGATGCAGATCTTTGCGTACTGGATCAGGGACTGGAGATTCAGGAAGTCGTTGCACGGGGGAAGACGGTGTATCGGAAATAGCATATTGGTAATATTGGGAAAAGGTCACAGCTTTGCGGAGCTGCGGCCTTTTTTGATGGGAATGCCTGCGGAAAGAATGTTTTACAATAGTATTTTGTAAGAAGGTACGATATAATGAACATATATCTTGCGACAGGGAAGGAGAAACTGCAGTGTCGGAAATAAAACTTTTTGAGGTCGGAACGGTTGTGAAAGAGCGCACCTCTTCCACGGTAGTATTGGAGAAACAACTGCAAACAACGATAGAGCAGAACATGGAGACATTTTTCGGCGTTCGTTTTCTGAAAAGTGAATATATGATCACATCCGGAAGAATGGACAGCATCGGAATTGATGAAAATAATAGCCCAGTGATTTTTGAGTATAAGAGAAGCTCGAGCGAGAACGTAATTAATCAGGGATTATTCTATCTGGATTGGCTTTTGGATCACAAAGCGGATTTCAAACTGCTTGTGATTGAAAAACTGGGTATGGAAGTAGCAGACCAGATTGATTGGTCGGTGCCTTGTGTGATTTGTATTGCAAGTGATTTTACGAAATACGACGTGCATGCAGTGAATCAGATGCAGAGGAATATCAAGTTGGTGAAATATCGGAAATATGGGGAAGATCTGTTGCTGTTTGAACATCTGAACACACCGGTGGCAAAGCCAGTAACGGAAACATCAACCATTTCAACAACAAGTAGTACATACACACAGAAAACACATTTAGAGAAGCTGTCATCAGCAAGCAGCCATTTCAAAACATTATATACGGCGCTTTGTGACTACATCGAATCGCTAGGAGACGATCTTGTTCCAAACCAATTGAAGCTGTATTTGGCCTATAAGAAAGTGCAGAACATTTTCTGCATTGAAATTTATAACAAACAGATCCTGCTCCGAATGAAACTCGACCCGGACACTGTTGAACTGGAAGAAGGATTCACAAGAGATACCCGCGGGATTGGACATTACGGAACGGGGGAGCTGGAAGTGTCAATCAAGACGGCAGAAGACTTTCAGAAGGCAAAGAAGCTGATTGATCGGGCGTATCAGGAGACGTTATAAAGCATGGTAAAAACTGGAAAATGATGAAAAAATTTGAATTGTAAAGTCAAATACGTTACAATTTAAAGTTAGAACAGAGAGGATGAAACGGTGAAAGAAGAAATAATACAAAACATAAATCAAGGGTTGGAAGCAGCCTATATCAATGGAAATCTTGCTTCAAATCTGGAATATAAACCGAGTTTTATATCAAACAATCCAGAAGAGGGTAAAAAAGTTATTTCTTCTATTGAAGAAGAGCTACTTCGCTGTGAACAATTCCAGATTAGTGTGGCATTTATCACAATGGGAGGAATTACGCCCCTCCTGCAGACGTTAAAAGAACTCGAGCGAAAGAGAATCCCGGGGCAAATTCTTACAACGAACTACTTAGATTTTAGTGAGCCAAGAGCGTTGGCAAAACTGAATGAATTGAATGAAAAGTCTAATCCCCCAGCTATGCTGGGGAGAATAGAGTAGTCGGAAGTGGTGAGGATAACAAAATAAAGCCTCCTGTGATAGAATGAGAATGGTGTCGCAAGCCAAACTCAAAATCAAAGGAGGCGGTCCAAATGGACAATAAAAGTTTATCACATACTCGTTGGAAATGCCAGTATCACATTGTGTTTATTCCTAAAATACCGAAAGAAGGTATTGTATGGGAGAATACGCAGAGATGTCCGAGAGATAATAGCAACTTTATGCCAGTATAAAAATGTAGAGATAATTGCAGGAGCGGTATGTATAGATCATGTACATTTAAGCGTAGCAATTCCACCAAAACTCAGAGTATCAGATTTTATGGGGTATCTGAAAGGAAAAAGCACATTAATGATTTATGACAGGCATCCTGAGTTGCAAAGTAAATGGGATAAAGCGTTTTGGGCTAGAGGATATTATGTTGAAACGATTGGCAATATAACAGATGAAGCAGTTCAAA